>NZ_JAUOQN010000012.1:0-96026 GCF_030547555.1 Salipiger sp. 1_MG-2023
TCACACCCGGCCGCGCGCTGCGCTACGCCGGGGGCTCCGCGCGCGGCCTCCTACACCAAGCGTTGGGACACTACCTGCCATGCAAATCGCCCGCCGGGCGGTGGACAGTCCGAACCTCAAGCGTTTATTCATCGTTTCCTATGTATATCTTTCGCCAGCTGCGCGGTTTGGAGCCGCCATGCTTGCGGGCATGCCACTCGCCTTCACCCACGGATGTGATGCCCGTGCGGTCATTGTAAGACGAGCTGTGCGTGATCTTGTATGTTGCGGGGGACCAACTGCGCATGCCTTCCAGCTATCTTGCTGGATTTACGCAGTGAATCCCTGACGGGATTTGGGCAACAAAGCCTCCGGGCGCTGCACAAGGCGCGTGACAGCCCCCGCGGGCTCTGGCATCAGGGGGCATGACCAATCGGATCGCCATCTGGCTTGCCCTGCTGATCGTCGCGCTGCTGGCGCTGGACACGTGGTTTTTTGGATCGGATCACTTGCTGTTCCTTGGCCGCAAGTTGTTTGCCCTGCTCGATTGGGTTGCGTTCTGGCGCTAGCCCGCGCCGCGTCGATACGGCAGGTTGACTTGTCACCGCGAACCTGATGACTTGCCCGCAAACACCAAATTCACCATAGCGAGGAGTCTCCCAATGACCGTCAAAGTCGCCATCAACGGCTTCGGGCGCATCGGCCGTAACGTGCTGCGCGCCATCATCGAGTCGGGCCGTACCGATATCGAGGTCATCGCCATCAACGATCTGGGGCCGGTCGAGACCAACGCCCACCTGCTGCAATTCGACAGCGTCCATGGCCGTTTCCCGCAGACCGTGACGGTTTCGGGCGATACCATCGACGCCGGGCGCGGCCCGATCAAGGTCACCGCCGAGCGCAACCCCGCCGACCTGCCCTGGGGCGACGTCGACGTGGTGCTGGAATGCACGGGGATTTTCACGGCCCGCGACAAGGCTGCGCTGCATCTTCAGAACGGCTCGAAGCGCGTGCTGGTATCGGCCCCTGCCTCGGGTGCGGACAAGACCATCGTCTTTGGTGTGAACCACGACACGCTGACCGCGGACGACATCATCGTGTCGAACGCCTCTTGCACCACCAACTGCCTGTCGCCCGTTGCCAAGACCCTGAACGACACGGTCGGCATCATCAAGGGCTTCATGACCACGATCCACAGCTACACCGGCGACCAGCCGACGCTGGACACGATGCACAAGGATCTCTACCGCGGACGCGCTGCGGCGATGTCGATGATCCCGACCTCGACCGGCGCGGCCAAGGCCGTCGGCCTCGTGCTGCCCGAGCTGAACGGCAAGCTTGACGGTGTCGCCATCCGCGTGCCGACGCCGAATGTGTCTGTTGTCGATCTGGTGTTCGAAGCCAGCAAGCCGACCACCGTCGAAGAGATCAACGCCGCGATCAAGGCCGCCGCAGACGGCCCGCTCAAAGGCGTTCTGGGCTATACCGAAAAGCCGAATGTCTCGATCGACTTCAACCACGATGCGCATTCGTCGATCTTCCACATGGATCAGACCAAGGTCATGGACGGCACCATGGTCCGCATCCTGACATGGTATGACAACGAGTGGGGGTTCTCGAACCGCATGAGCGACACTGCTGTCGCCATGGGCAAGCTGATCTGATCCCTCGCCGGGCGCGCGCCCGGCAAATTGGATGCTTTCAGGGGCGGGGCCGGCAGCGGCCTCGCCCTTACTCGTCTTGCATCAAGGTCCTTGCAAGGACATAGCCGCGCGTTGCGCCATGATCTCGCGCGCGCGCCGCTTTCCACGATGGCAGCATATCGGTGGTGACGGGCGCCGGTGGCGGCAGCCTGCGGTGCACGGTAACGGCGCTTGGCGGCGCGGCGGCGGGCACGGCATGAATGGCGTGACGGCGCAGCGATGGTGTTCCCGAACGAATTTCCATGAATTGTCTCCTTGAGCGGCACCCTACTCCTGTCTTTCATGGGCGTAAGGTTAACGCCGAAGGATGAACAATTCCCTTACGCCCTTGCATACAAGGGCGATCCGGCCGTGTGCGGCAAAAACGTCTTAACCAGAGCCCGCGAAACCCCGTCGTGCCATGCAGTTTTTGCAAGGCGGGAAGACCTTCTCGGAAGTTGTGCTGCACCGCAGCAAACCCTAAGTTAGCGCCAACAGCAACGAGGGAGGAGCCACGGAGCAATACCATGAACCACCTCTTGAAAACCCTCGGATCCCGTCTGGAACGTCGAGTCAAATACCTGCGCACCCTGCGAGAGCTTCGCAGCATGCCGCTGGATGTGGCGCTCGATCTGGACATCAACCCGGGCGATGCACGCCGCATCGCCGCATTGGCCGTCTACGGCCGCGCCTGACACATAGGCACCCGGCCGGTGCCCGATGCATCGGCCATTGGACTTAAAGGAAAACACCCATGTCCGTACTGAACGCACTTTTTCGCCGCTATGCCTACCACCGCACGCTGCACACGCTCAACACCCTGCCGGCCAAGACCCGGTTCGATTGCGACATCGTCGGCCACGAGGCCGAACTGGCGCATCGCGCCGTCTACGGCAACTGATCAGGCAAACCGCTCCTGCAGCGCGGCATAGACCGGCGGCGTCACGAATTTGCTGACGTCGCCACCCAGCCGGGCGATTTCCTTGACCAGCTTCGAGGCAATCGCCTGGTGACGGGCTTCGGCCATCAGGAACACGGTCTCGACGCTGCTGTCGAGCACCCGGTTCATCCCCACCATCTGGAATTCATATTCGAAATCCGCGACCGCTCGCAGGCCGCGAATGATGATCTGTGCGCCGACATCGCGCGCACAATCGATCAACAGGTTCTCGAACGGGTGGACCACGATCTCGGTTCCGGTCCGCTCTGACAGAACGGCGCATTCCGCCTCGATCATCGCGACCCGTTCTTCCAGCGAGAACAGCGGCCCCTTGTCGCGGTTGATCGCGCAACCAATCACCAGCCGGTCGACCAGAACGGTGGCCCGGCTGATGATGTCGATATGACCGATCGTGATCGGATCGAAAGTGCCGGGATAAAGACCGATACGCATGGGGTGACCCTCCGCCGTTTTGCGGCACGCAACAATATTGCGTCAAAGATTGCAACCCCTTCCGGGTGCCTTCGCCGTTCAGTGGCCCATGATCATTCCCTGAAGCGCGTCCTTCTCCATCGACAGTTCGGAGATCTGCGCCGCAACCACGTCGCCGATGGTGATGATCCCGACCATCACCCCGTCTTCGACCACCGGCATGTGGCGGAACCGCCCTTCGGTCATGCGCCGCAGCACCTCGTCGCTGTCATCCGTGCGGGTGCAGCTCTTGAGCTCTTTCGTCATCAGCGACTCGACCGACTGTCCCAACACAGCCGCACCTTCGGCTGCAAGGCGGCGCACGATGTCGCGTTCCGACAGGATGCCAAGCGGGGTCAGACCGTCTTCGGAGATCACGACGCCGCCGATACGCCGCTCGGCGAGCACCTGCGCCGCGTCGGCCACGGTGGCCTTGGGGCCAACCGTGAACACGCCATCCTCGCGCTTGTCCTTGAGAATCTGCTGAACCTGCATGAGCACTCCTCCATCGCTCTGGTATTGATGGAAGGCTCGGCTCCCGGGGGAAGTTTGTCAACTCAGACCTTCAAGCCGGGTCAACTCGCGGCGCACGCCATGCAGCAAAGCCTTGGCAAATCTATCGAGCCGCCCCAGCCTCTGGTCATCAGCGTGGCGCACGAGGTAAAAGCTGCGGCTGAGCGAGATGTCCTCTGCCAGGATCTTTCGCAGCCCCGGCGCCGCGGGCAGCGCGAAGTCATGCACCATGCCGATCCCTGCCCCAAGGCGCAGCCAGTGAAACTGCACCGACACCGAATTCGATGCGAGACCGACCCGGTCGATGCCGATTTCCGACAGGTAATCCAGTTCCTTGTCGAAAATCATATCGGGGATGTAGCCGATGATCCGATGCGCGCTCAGATCCGCCTTGCTGCGGATCGGCGGGTGCTGGGCAAGGTAGTCTTCGGACGCCGCGAGATGCAGGCGGTAATCGGTCAGCTTCTGCACCACCAGCCGGCCTGCGGTGGGGGCCGACACGCCGATGGCCAGATCCGCCTCGCGGCGCGACAGGTTGACGATGCGCGGCAGCGCGACGATCTGAATTTCCAGATCGGGATTTTCGACGCCGATCTGCGCGCAGACCTGCGGCAAAAGGAAATTCGCCAGCCCGTCCGGGGCCCCGATGCGAATCTGCCCCGACATGCCGGTCCCGGCCCCGCGCACGGCTTGCGTGCCCTGCCCCAGCGCCGCCTCCGCGCTTTCGGCATGGCTCAACAGGCGCGCTCCGGCTTCGCTCAGCGCATAGCCCTGCGGGCCTTTCACGAACAGCGGCTGGCCCAGCGTTTCCTCGAGCCGCGCCACCCGCCGCCCCACGGTCGCCGGGTCCATCCGCAGCACCCGGCCCGCGCCCGAAAGCCCGCCCCCGCGCGCCACGGCAAGGAAAATCCGCAAATCGTCCCAGTTGTCCCGCATTGCCTCACCTTTGCAAAAACGCAAAACCCTTTTGCCTGATTACCCCTGTACGCTGCAATTTCGCAAGACTAGTCTATGGCCAGATCCAATACCGCAGGAGCCGACCATGAAAGACCATCAGGACGTGAAAGAGCTTACCCATTTCATCAACGGCCAGCATGTAAAGGGCACCTCGGGCCGCTTTACCGACGTGTTCAACCCCGCCACCGGGGAAGTCATCGCCAAGGTGCCGCTGGCCACGGTCGAAGAACTCAACGATGCCGTCGCCAAGGCCGCCGAGGCGCAGAAGGCATGGGGCGCGACCAACCCGCAGCGCCGGGCCCGCGTGATGATGAAATTCGGCGCCCTGATCAACGAGCACATGGACGAACTTGCCGAGCTGGTGTCGATGGAGCACGGCAAGACCCTGCCCGACGCGCGCGGCGATGTGCAGCGCGGGCTTGAAGTGGTCGAGGTCTGCATGGGCGCGCCGAGCCTGCTCAAGGGCGAATACACCGACAATGGCGGGCCGGGCATCGACCTGTATTCCATGCGCCAGCCGCTGGGCGTGGTCGCGGGCATCACCCCGTTCAATTTCCCCGCGATGATCCCGCTGTGGAAAATGGCCCCGGCACTGGCCTCGGGCAATGCGATGATCCTCAAGCCGTCCGAGCGCGTGCCCTCGACCGCGCTGCGCCTTGCCGAGCTGATCATCGAAGCGGGCCTTCCCGAAGGCGTGCTGCAGGTGGTCAACGGCGACAAGGAAACCGTCGATGCGATCCTCGACAATGACACCGTGCAGGCGGTGGGCTTTGTCGGCTCGACTCCGATCGCGCAGTACATCTATGGCCGCGCCGCCAACAACGGCAAGCGCGCCCAGTGCTTTGGCGGCGCCAAGAACCACATGATCATCATGCCCGACGCCGATCTTGACAAGGCCGCCGATGCGCTGGTCGGGGCCAGCTTTGGCGCGGCGGGCGAGCGTTGCATGGCGATTTCGGTCGCGGTTCCTGTCGGCAAGGAAACCGCCGACAAGCTGGTCGAAAAGCTGCTGCCGCGCATCGACAAGCTGAAGGTCGGCCCCTACACCGGCGGCGAAGACGTCGATTACGGCCCCGTCATCACCGCCGCGTCGAAGTCGCGGATCGAAGGGCTGATCGCCTCGGGCGTCGATGCCGGCGCGACGCTGGTGGTCGATGGACGCGACTTCACGCTTCAGGGCTATGAAAACGGCTTCTTCGTCGGCCCGTCGCTGTTCGACAATGTCACCCCCGACATGGAGATCTACAAACAGGAGATCTTTGGCCCGGTGCTGACGCAGGTGCGCGCCGAAACCTACGAAGATGCGCTCGAGCTGGTGATCGACAATGAATACGGCAACGGCACGGCGATCTACACCGCCGATGGCGACACCGCGCGCGATTTCGCTCATCGGGTGAACGTCGGCATGGTCGGTATCAACTTCCCGATCCCGGTGCCGCTGAGCTACCACACCTTCGGTGGCTGGAAGAAATCGGCCTTTGGCGATCTCAACCAGTACGGCCCCGACGCGTTCCGTTTCTACACCAAGACCAAGACCGTCACGGCGCGCTGGTTCTCGGGGATCAAGGAAGGCGGCGAGTTCAACTTCAAGGCGATGGACTGACCGCGCTGCGCGCCTGATCGACAAGACATTCAAAGGGGCGGCCGGTCGGTCGCCCCTTTTTGCGTTGCCCCGGCCAGACAGCGCAGTGCGCATCGGCAACGCCCGGAACTTTCCGTAAGTCCTTCAAACGAAACACTTGCAAATTACGAAACCCGCGCCAAAGCTTTGGCCATCGGATGCACCGGAGCATGATGCCCTGGCCACCGACTTACCTGTGTTCACCGGTGCGATTTCACATATGTCGATCGACTTTCACATCCTCGCCGACCGGGGACTGGTCTATGTTCGTTACGAAGGCTTCGCGCTGATCGACGATACGATGAAGGCGTTCGGCCGCTACATGCAGCACCCGCAGGCGCGCCCGGGGCAAAAGCAATTCGTCGATCTGTCCGGCGTCACCGGATATGAACGTGACTTCACCCGGCTGATGGCCATTCAGGCCCGCAAGGCCGACCAGTTCGGCAGCGGCGGCACCCAGACATTGATGGTGTACTATGCGCCGTCGCGCCTTGGCCTTGAACTGGCGCAGCTGGTCCTGAGATCCTGGGAGGGGTTCGATGCCGTTGTCGCGCTGATCCAGCAATCCGAGCAAGAGGCACTGTCGCTGCTCGGACTGCCCGAAACCTGTGTCGCAGACCTTCTGGAAAACACCGGGCGCAGTCGGCCCGACAGCTGAACCTCTTGACTTTCGCTAGGCGCCACACAGCTTGGGCGAGTGTGAAATACCAACAAATACCACCTTAGCGTGCTATAGAGATCTCAAGACCACATATGTCAATTGAACTCACCCTCTATCCACGACGAAACCTCGCCTACCTTCGTTTCGCCGGGATCGCGACCCCGTCCGAATATATCTCGGTGGTCGAGCGCCTTCAGGGTGCCGGCGAAGTGCACCCCGGCACGGCAATCCTTGCCGACCTGTCGCGGGTCGAGGACATGGTTTTGGATTTCCTTCAAACGCTGTCGATGGTCGGGGTTGAATCGCGGCTGTGCAGCCGCGTGCTTCCGGGAACGCGCTATGCCTGCTATGCGCCCGACGATCTCGCCTATGGTGCGTCGCGCATGTATCACCAGATCGCCGACAACGCGCTGCCCTACCAGATGGATGTGTTCCGCCTAGAGGGTCCGGCGCTTGAATATATCGAACAGCCCGAGCGCACCATCGCCGAATTCCTGCGCGCCGCGCGCTAGGCTTGCCGCAACGGCTCCCGGATGGTCTTCTGACACCGGGAGGACCGCCATGCCACAAAAAACCCGAGACCCCGCCTTCAGGATCGGCATCGAGGAAGAATACCTGCTGGTCAATGCCGAGACGCTGGCGCTGGCCGAAGCGCCCGAGGCGCTGCTGGATGCCTGCCGGGCCGATCTGGGCGCTCAGGTCAGCCGCGAATACCTGCAATGTCAGGTCGAGATCGGCACCCTGCCCTGCGCCAACGTGGCCGAGGCCCGCAGCGATTTGCAAAACCTGCGCCGCACCGTCTCCCGTCATGCGCAAAGCTTTGGCCTGGCCCCGATTGCCGCCTCCTGCCATCCGCTGGCCGACTGGAAGCAACAATCGCACACCGACAAGGACCGCTACAACGATCTGCGCCGCGCGCTGGCGGCGGTGGTGCGCCGGATGCTGATCTGCGGCATGCATGTGCATGTCGAGATCGACGACGACTCCCTGCGCGCCGACCTGATGCGGCAGGCGGTGTATTTCCTGCCGCATCTGCTGGCGCTCTCGACCTCCTCGCCGTTCTGGCAGGGGCAGGACACCGGGCTGGCCAGCTATCGCCTGACGGTGTTCGACAACCTCCCACGCACCGGTCTGCCGCCGCATTTCTCTGGCTGGCAGGATTACGAACGCTCGGTGCAGACGCTGATCGACCTCGGGCTGATCGAGGACAGCTCGAAGATCTGGTGGGACATGCGCCCCTCGTCGCGCTTTCCCACGCTGGAAACCCGGATCATGGATGTGCAGCCGCGCATCGAGGATACGCTGATGCTGGCGGCGCTGGTGCAATGCATTCTGCGGATGCTCTGGCGGTTGCGGCGGCGCAACCAGCGCTGGCGGATCTACGAGAATTTCCTTGTTGCAGAGAACCGCTGGCGGGCGCAGCGCTATGGTGTCACCGAGGGGCTGATCGATTTTGGCGCCGGGGCGATCGTGCCCTTTGCCCAGCTTGCCGAGGAACTGCTGGCGCTGATCGGCGAAGATGCCGAGGCGCTTGGCTGCACCGCCGAAGTGCAGCGCATCCACAGCGTCGTGCAGAATGGAACCTCGGCCAGCCGACAGCGCGCCGTCGCCGCGCCCTATCCCGAAGGCAGCGAAGCGCGGATGCGCGCGGTGGTCGCCCATCTTGTCGCGGAATTCCACGACGGGCTCTGACCCTTGCGCGCCCCGCCCTGGCACGGCATGAACGGGGCGCGCCAGACAGGGGACAACCACATGAAGACCTGCATCGTCACCTCGGATTTTCACGTCCCCGGCGAGACCTTCATCAACCGCCATATCGAACATGCCTTCGGCGGCAATACCTGCGTGCTGACCGGGCGGTTCAATGGCGCCGACCCGTTCGGCAAGCCGCTGTTCGTGCGCCGCGCACCGCTCAGCACCGCCGACAAGCTGCGCGCGCCCTTTGCCATGGGCTGGAACGCCGCAATCGAAGGCACGGGCCGCCTGCCCTTTGGCGACAATCGCCAGCGCCTTGCCGATTGGCTGCACGCGCAGCAGGTTCAGGTGATCCTTGCGGAATTCGGCACGCAGGCGCTGGTGGTGGCCAAGCTCGGGGCCGCACTGAACATCCCGGTCTTTACCTATTTTCGCGGCACCGATGCCAGCTTTGCCCTGCGCTCAAAGCAGATCGTGCGGGCCTACAAGCGGATGATGCCGCGCCTCGCGGGGGTGTTTTCGGTCAGCCAGTTCCTGCTCGACAATCTGGCCGCCCATGGGGTGACGCACCCCAACGCCCATGTGGTGCCCTCGGGGGTCGATATCCGCCGCTTCACCCCGGGGCCAAAGACGCCCGGCTCGTTCCTTGCCGTCGGGCGCATGGTGGAAAAAAAGGCGCCGCAGGTGACGCTGCGAGCCTTTGCCAGCGCCGCGAGGGGCCGCGAGGCGCATCTGACCTTCATCGGCGGTGGCCCCTTGCTCGAAAGCTGCAAGGCCATGGCCGCCGATCTTGGCATCGCCGCGCAAGTGACCTTTACCGGCGCTTTGCCGCATGATCAGGTGCGCGCGCATCTGACCACCACCGAGACCTTCCTTCAGCATTCGGTCACCGCCAAAAACGGCAACACCGAAGGCCTGCCCACAGCCATTCAAGAGGCGCTCGCCTGCGGCTGCATCACCCTGTCGACTTGGCACGCCGGCATCCCCGAGGCGGTCGAGCACGGCATCAACGGCCTGCTGGTCGATGAATGGGACGAGCAGGGCTTTGCCAGCGGCATCACGCAACTGCTGAACATGAGCGATCGCAGCGCCATGACCGCCGCCGCCCGCGCCACCGCCGTGGCGAAATTCGACAATGCGGTTCTGCTCGCCAAGGTCGAAACCGTGATCCGCGACACCATCGCCTGAGGAGCGCAAATTTCGCAGCGTCCGCCGCCGCATCGCCGCTTGCATTCCGCCGCAACTGCCGACATGATCTGAACAAACGTTCAATTTCCATGAGAAAGGGAGGAGTCCCATGGATTTTGCGCTGAGCGAAGAGCAATCGGCGATCTTCGACATGGCCCATGCCTTTGGGCAGGAGCACATCGCCCCCCATGCGCGCACGTGGGAATCCGACGGCACCATTCCCCGCGAGCTGTGGCCAAAACTGGCCGAGCTTGGGCTTGGCGGCATCTATGTCAGCGAAGACTCCGGCGGCTCGGGCCTTGGGCGGCTGGACGCGACGCTGGTGTTCGAGGCGCTGTCGATGGCCTGCCCCGCCGTCGCCGCCTTTCTGTCGATCCACAACATGTGCGCCCGGATGATCGACAGCTATGGCTCGGAGGATCTCAAGGCGCGCTACCTGCCCGGCGCGCTGAGCATGGAAACCGTGCTGTCCTATTGCCTGACCGAGCCCGGCTCTGGCTCGGACGCCGCCGCGCTGCGCACCAAGGCGCAGACCACCGCAACCGGCTACAGCCTGACCGGCACCAAGGCGTTCATCTCGGGCGGCGGCTATTCCGACGCCTATGTCGTGATGGCACGCACCGGCGCGGATGGCCCGCGCGGCATTTCGGCGGTTCTGATCGATGACGGCACGCCGGGGCTGTCCTTTGGCGGGCTGGAACAAAAGATGGGCTGGAAGGCCCAGCCCACCCGGCAGGTGCAGATGGACGGCGCTGAAATTCCCGCAGCCAACCTGCTGGGCAAGGAAGGCAAGGGCTTTCGCTACGCCATGGCGGGGCTGGATGGCGGGCGGCTGAACATCTCGGCCTGCTCGCTTGGCGCGGCGCAGGCGGCGCTGGATGCGACGCTGCAATACATGTCGGAACGCCGCGCCTTCGGGCAAAGCATCGACCAGTTTCAGGCGCTGCAATTCCGCCTTGCCGATATGGAGATCGAATTGCAGGCCGCCCGCGTGTTCCTGCGTCAGGCGGCGTGGAAGCTCGATCAGGGCGCGCCGGATGCGCCGAAATACTGCGCCATGGCCAAGAAATTCGTCACCGAGGCCGGATCGAAGGTGGCCGATCAATGCCTGCAACTGCACGGCGGCTATGGCTATCTTGCGGATTATGGCATCGAAAAGATTGTCCGGGATCTACGCGTGCACCAGATCCTCGAGGGGACCAACGAAATCATGCGCCTGATCGTGGCGCGCGGCCTCGTCTCCGCCTGAACCTCACAAGGGAACCACCATGCCCGACATCCACGCCCGCATCGAAGGTTGCGCCGGCCGCATCACCCTGACGCGGCCCAAGGCGCTGAATGCGCTGACCCACCAGATGTGCCTTGAGATCGAAGCCGCGCTGATCGCCTGGGCGCAGGACGATGCCGTGGCGCTGATTATCCTTGATGCCGAGGGCGAGCGCGCCTTTTGCGCTGGCGGCGACATCGCCGATGTCTGGCGCGCTGGCAAGGCGGGCGACTTCGATCTGGGTCGCAGGTTCTGGGCCGATGAATACCGCATGAACGCCCTGCTGGCAGAATTCCCCAAGCCGATCGTCGCCTTCCTGCATGGCTTTGTCATGGGCGGCGGTGTCGGGCTGGCGGGGCATGTCTCGCACCGGGTGGTCGGGCAAAGCGCCCAGATAGCCATGCCCGAATGTGGCATCGGCTTTGTACCCGACGTTGGCGGCTCGCTGCTGCTGTCGCGCGCGCCGGGGCGGGTTGGCGACTATCTTGGCCTGACCGCCGCGCGCATGGGGCCGGGCGATGCGCTCTACGCAGGCTTCGCCGATCTGTTCATCCCCGAATCCGACTGGCCCGCGCTCAAGGCCGCGCTGTGCGACAGCGGCGACACCGCAGCACTTGGCGCGGCGGCGGCTTCGGCCCCGGAAAGCCCGCTGGCCGCATCGCAGGCCGAGATCACCGCGCTGTTCGGAGGCGAGAGCGTGGCTGCGATCCTGTCCGCACTCGAGTCGGCAAGCAGCGATCTTGCCGCCACCGCACTCAAGGCGCTGCGCCGCAACGCGCCGCTGTCTATGGCGCTGACCATCGAAATGCTGCGCCGCCTGCGCGCCGATCCCAGCGACATTCGCGCCGCGCTGGTTCAGGAATACCGCGTCTCGCACCGCGCCGTCGAAGAGGGCGATTTCCTCGAAGGCGTGCGCGCGCAGATCATCGAAAAGGATCGCGACCCGCACTGGCGGTTCCAGCCAGCGGACGTGACGCCGGACCAGATCGCAGCGATGCTCGCCCCGCTGGGCGCGGCCGAGCTGGCGCTGTGACATCCAAGCGGAGGAGAAACCCATGAAAATCGCCTTTATCGGGCTTGGCAACATGGGCGCGCCCATGGCCGCCAACCTTGCCGCAGCCGGGCATGACATCGCCGGCTTTGACGTTGCCGGCGCCAGCGCGCCGGGGGTTGCCCCCGCGCCATCGGCGGTGGAGGCCGTGCGCGGCGCCGAGGTGGTGATCACCATGCTGCCCAATGGCGCCATCCTGCGCGCCGTCGCCGCCGAGGTCATTCCCGCGATGAGCAGCGGCGCGGTGCTGCTCGATTGCTCAACCGTCGATGTGCAAAGCGCCCGCGAGGTCGCCGAACAAGCGCAGGCGGCGGGGCTTGGCGCGCTGGATGCGCCGGTTTCGGGCGGGATTGGCGGCGCGGCGGCAGGCACACTGACCTTCATGGTCGGGGGCGGTGATGCGGCCTTTGCCACTGCCAGACCGCTGTTCGAGATCATGGGCCAGAAGGCCGTGCATTGCGGCCCCTCGGGCAATGGTCAGGCGGCCAAGATCTGCAACAACATGATCCTTGGCGTGACGATGATCGCCACCTGCGAAGCCTTTGCGCTGGCCGACAAGCTGGGCCTGTCGCGCGCCGCGATGTTCGATGTGGTGTCGACGTCCTCGGGCTATTCTTGGTCGATGAACGCCTATTGCCCCGCGCCCGGCGTCGGCCCGACCTCGCCCGCTGACAACGGCTACAAGCCGGGATTTGCCGCCGAGCTGATGCTGAAGGATCTCGGCCTCGCGCAGCAGGCTGCCGAGGCTGCCGACGCCGACACCCCGATGGGCGCGCGCGCGCTGGAGCTTTACCGGACCTTCGTCGAAGATGAATCCGGCCGCGGCAAGGATTTCTCGGCCATGCTGCCAAGGTTCGAAACGCGCGGACGTTGATCAGGGCGCTACGGACGCTTTGTGCCGCATCGCTGGCCGCGCATGGTGCCCACGAGAGCTGCGAGAAATTGGCGCAGGTCGCGTCATATGGATGGCAATGGGCGGCAGCGTCGTGGCAGATGATGTGGGCAGACCGCAATCGGGCGTTTTGCGGCCAAGCTTCGAAAGGCCCGCATGAGCTGGACACAGACCGCCGCCTTTACCGCCGCCACCCGCAGCGCGCTGAACGCGCTGACGCCGTTCGATGCGCCGCGCGGCACCGTGCTGTTTCGTCCCGGTGATGCGGTGCAGGGGTTTGTCATCATCCTGTCGGGGCAGATCGATGTTTTCCTGACCGGCCCCACCGGGCGCGAGATCCTGCTTTACGCGGTCGAGCCGGGGCAAAGCTGCGTGCAGACCACGCTGGGCCTGCTCGGCGACGAACCCTACAGCGGCGAGGCGATCACCCGCGATGATGCCCGCCTCGTGCTGATCCCGCGCGGGCTGTTCCTGCGCCTGATGGACGAAGACGCGGGTTTTCGCAGCTTTGTCTTTACCGCCTTCGGGCAGCGCATGCAGGGGATGATGCACCTGCTTGAGCGCGTGGCCTTTCAGCGCATCGAATGCCGCCTTGCCGAAACCCTGCTGAACCGCGCCGAAGGCGGCAGCCTGCACGCCACCCACGCCGAAATCGCCAGCATGATCGGCTCTGCGCGCGAGGTCGTCTCGCGCCGGCTTGACGCGCTGGCCCGGCGTGGCATCGTCGGGCTGGACCGCGGAACCGTGCGTATTCTCGACGCTGCCGCGCTGCAAAGCCTTGCCGAGGCCGATCGCTGACATCCGCTGTCGCATCCGGCGAGCAGCCCTGCTAGAACGCTTGTAAAAAGGACGTTTGCCATGGTTACGCTCGATATATTCTCGGATCCTATCTGCCCTTGGTGTTACATCGGCAAGGCCCGGCTTGACGCCGCGCTGCTGGCCACGCCCGGGCACCCGTTCACCCTGCGCTGGCGCCCGTTCATGCTGAACCCCGACATGCCGGCAGAGGGCATGGATCGGCGCACCTATCTCGAAACGAAATTCGGCGGACGGCAGGGCGCGATCAACGCCTACATGCCCGTCGCGCAGGAAGCCGAGGCCAGCGGCCTGACGATGCACCTCGATGCGATCAAGCGCACGCCCTCGACGGTGGATGCGCATCGCCTGATCCTCTGGGCCGGGATCGAAGGCGTGCAGACCGCGGTGATCTCTTCCCTGTTCGCCGCCTATTTCACCGAAGGGCGCGACATCGGCGACCGCGAGGTTCTGGGCGATATCGCCGATGCCTGCGGGCTGGACGCCAGCGTGGTGATGCGTCTGCTGAACAGCGATGCCGACAAGCGCGAGATCTTCGAGATGGACGCGGCAGCGCGCGGCATGGGGGTGACCTCGGTGCCGACCTTCGTCGTTGCGGGCAAGCACGCGGTGCCCGGTGCCCAGCCGACCGAACTGTGGATGAAGGTGCTTTCCGAAATCGCCGCGCAAGAGGCCTGAGCGGCCCCTCCTGCCATCTCCGATCACGGGGATGTGAGGCCGGCGGGGAGGTTGCGACTTGTTTGTATACATATTTTTCCGTTAGCCCGGAGCAGTCTTTTCCCGTCGCCCGTCAGGGCGGTCTGCCCGGCGGCGGGGATCCTCCCTAAAGCACCCGAATCCCGAGGCCCCCCTTGCGCACCATATCTGCCCCCGGACGCGTGGAGTTCATCGCCCTGTTAGCGACGCTGTTCGCCACCATCGCCTTTTCCATCGACGCCATGCTGCCCGCGCTGCCGGACATCGGGGCCGAACTGACACCGGATGATCTCAACCGGGCGCAGCTGGTGGTGACCAGTTTCGTTCTGGGCATGGGCATCGGCACGTTGTTCACCGGGCCGCTGTCGGACAGTTTCGGGCGCAAGCCGGTGATCGTGTGCGGCGCGGCGCTGTATATCGCGATGTCGCTGCTGGCGGCATCAGAAGATTCACTTGAAGGCCTGCTGTTCGCGCGCATGCTTCAGGGGCTGGGCGGAGCCGCGCCGCGGGTTGTGGCGCTTGCCATCGTGCGTGACCTGCATTCAGGCCGGTCCATGGCGCGGATCATGTCCTTTGTCATGATGGTCTTCACCCTGTTCCCGGCGGTTGCGCCGTCGATCGGGGCGCTGATCATCGACCTGAGCGGCTGGCGGGCGATCTTCTGGGCCTTCGTGCTGCTGGCGACGGTCTCGTCACTCTGGCTGATCCTGCGCCTTCCCGAGACGCTGCCGCGCGAAAAACGCCGACCGTTCAGCATTGCCTCTCTGAGGGCGGCGGTGAAGGAACTGCTCGGCAACCCGGTGGTGCGCATCGCCATCCTGATTCAGGCGCTGATCTTCGGGATGATGTTCGCGATGATCTCGTCGGTGCAGCAAGTCTACGACGTCAGCTTCGGCATGGGCGAGAGCTTTCCAATCTGGTTTGCAGTGGTCGCCCTGTGTGCCGCGTCGGGCAGCCTGCTGAACGCGTCGATCGTGATGCGCTTTGGGATGCGCTCGGTGATCCGCTCCATGTTGTGCGCTGGCGTCATCATGTCTGCGTTGGCGCTGACCGCCTTTCTGGTGGGCTTGCCGCGGTACTGGGGCTTCGGGATCTTCCTGTTCTGGCAGTGGTCGGTGTTCTTCCAGTTGGGGCTGACCGTCGGCAACATCAACGCCATCGCGATGGAGCCGGTCGGCCATATCGCCGGGCTTGCCGCCTCGCTGATCGGCGCGATTGCAACGGTTATCGCGGTGATCATCGCGGCGCCGGTCGGGCTGCTGTTCAACGGCACGCCCCTGCCCCTCGCCGCCGCGATCCTCATTCTCGAATGTCTGGCCCTTTCCGGCATGCTCTGGCTGCTTCGGGTCGAAGCTCGGCAATAAAAAGCAGCATTCATCGACTTCATCTAGCCCCGGTTTCCTTTCCAAATGGTTACATCGTGACCATGAATATCACCGCCGCGTGATAATTCGGTATGCAAATGCATACAGAGCTTTTTCTTCACTTGATTCTGCTCTACAGCGCGCAACATGCCCCGCATGCAAAAGGAAAGGATTCCGCATGTCGAAGATCAAGGTCGACAATCCGATCGTCGAGATGGACGGCGACGAGATGACCCGTATCATCTGGGATTTCATCAAGAAAAAACTGATCCTGCCCTATCTCGACATCGACTTGCTTTATTACGATCTCGGTATCGAAAGCCGCGATGCGACGAATGACCAGATCACCATCGACGCCGCCGAAAAGACGCTCGAGGTCGGCTGCGCAGTGAAATGCGCCACGATCACGCCGGACGAAGCGCGGGTCGAAGAATTTGGCCTCAAGAAAATGTGGAAATCCCCCAACGGGACCATCCGCAACATCATCGGCGGCGTGGTCTTCCGCCAACCGATCATCTGCCGCAACGTGCCGCGCCTCGTCCCCGGCTGGACCCGCCCGATCGTGATCGGCCGCCATGCCTTTGGCGACCAGTACAAGGCGACGGATTTCGCTTTCCCGGGCGCTGGCAAGCTGACGATGAAATTCGTCGGCGAAGATGGCACGGTGATCGAGAAAGACGTCTACGATGCCCCGTCCGCCGGCGTCTATCAGGCGATGTACAACCTCGACGCCTCGATCATCGATTTTGCGCGGGCCTCGCTGAACTACGGCCTGTCGCTGGGCTGGCCGGTGTATCTGTCGACCAAGAACACCATCCTCAAGGCCTATGACGGGCGTTTCAAGGATCTCTTCCAGCAGGTCTTCGAAGAGGAATTCGAAGAGAAATTCAAGGCCAAGAAGATCTGGTACGAACACCGCCTGATCGACGATATGGTCGCCTGCTGCATGAAGTGGAACGGCGGTTTTGTCTGGGCTTGCAAGAACTACGACGGCGACGTTCAGTCCGACACCGTGGCGCAGGGCTTTGGCTCGCTCGGGCTGATGACCTCGCAGCTGATGACCCCCGATGGCATGATTGTCGAGGCCGAGGCAGCGCATGGCACCGTCACCCGCCACTATCGCCAGCATCAGGAGGGCAAATCGACCTCGACCAATTCCATCGCGTCGATCTACGCTTGGACGGGCGGGCTCAAGCACCGCGCCAAGCTCGATAACAACACCGCGCTGATGGCCTTTGCCAGCACGCTGGAAAAGGTGATCGTCGAAACCGTCGAAGATGGCTGGATGACCAAGGATCTTGCCCTGCTTGTCGGCCCCGATCAGAAATGGCTGACCACGATGGGCTTCCTTGAGAAGATCGACGAAAACCTGAACAAGGCGCTGCACGGCTGAGCCTCTGCGCATCGCATAGATCTTTCATAGCAAAGATCTATGCGCCACCTGTCCCGGGATGTTTTGATTAAGACTTCCCGGGGCAGGCTTGCCGCATCAGAGCGGGCCGTCCTCCAGAACGCCATCCGCCGACATTTGCGCGTAAAGCAAACCTTCGCGCAACCCGCGATCCGCGACCGACAGCCGGTCGGTCGGCCACAGCCGCAGCAAGGCCTGAAGGATCGCCGCGCCGGACATGATCAGCGCCTGACGGTCCTGCCCGATGCGTGGATCCTTGCGCCGCCCCACCGGTCCCATTTCAAGATACCTGCGGATCACCGCCTCGATCTGATCAGACGACATACGCAGCCCGTCAACCTTGGTGCGATCATAGCGCCGCAGCCCCAGATGCGACGCGGCCACGGTGGTCACCGTTCCCGAGGTGCCGACGATCTGAAAGCCCTCACGCGATTGCGCATCCTTGTAAGGCGCAAATTCCGAAAGGTTTTCCTCGAAGAACCAGCTCATCAACGCATAGCGGGCGGCGTCGTCCTCGACATCGGAAAACTGATCCCGCAGCGTCGCGACGCCCAGAGGAACCGAAATCCAGTCAACCACCTTGGCAGCCGGGAATGGGCTTTCGGGCGGGTGGAACCCGGCGTGCAGCCGCATGATCGCCCGTGGCCGCTCGCGCGCGGGCACAGAGCTGAGGTCGATCCAGACCAGCTCGGTCGAGCCGCCCCCGATGTCCACGACCAGCAATTGCTCGGTGCGGGTCGAGACCAGCGGCGCGCAGGAAATCACCGCCAGCCGCGCTTCTTCCTCGGGCTGGATGATCTCGAGCGTCAGCCCGGTCTCGCGTCGAACCTGACGGATGAAATCCCGGGCGTTCTTGGCGCGTCGACAGGCCTCGGTCGCGACGAGACGCATCCGCAACACCTCATGGCGGCGGATCTTCTGCTGACAGACGCGCAGCGCGCCGATGGTGCGCGTCATCGAGGCACGCGAAAGCCTCCCGGTCCGTTCCAGCCCGTGACCGAGCTGGACGGATTTCGAGAAAGAATCAACCACATGAAACTGGCTGCCCTTGGGATGGGCAATCAGCATGCGACAACTGTTCGTGCCCAGATCCAGCGCTGCATACAACGCATTTGGATCGGGCGAGTGCGGCTCGGGGCTCTCGACCGGTTTCGGGAATGCTGCGCCCGTGCCGTCTGGACGCGTTGGCGCCATTTCCATGCGCCTTTCCGAATATCAACTTGGTGTCAGGATACGCGGCGCAACGCCGCCACGCAAGCGCGTTCCCGCCCGGTCACAAAGGGATTATCGAACATACCCGAGAAATACAGGTATTCAGGCGCAAGCCTCTCGCGCAGGGCCGCCTGCGTGTCGGGGCGCAGATCGTCAAGGCCAAGCCGCAGGCACGAGCTGTTCTCATGTCGTATATCGACTCGCAGCCCGGTGCGCGCCGACAGATCCCGCCCGAGCTGCGCCAGTTCGGCGGTTCGGTAGATCTGATCGTAGCGCGCCAGATCCGGCCCGAGAAACAGCCACGCCGGCAGCATGTGATGCCGGATCGCCGACGCCGCATCCATGTAGGCCGCGATATTGCAAAAGAAGAAATCCGGGTCCGGGTCCATCGGCAGATCGACCCGGCCACGCAAGAGCTTGCGGGAATTGCGTAATTCACCCAGTTCGACCACGCGGTTGACATAAGCCGACAGCATCCGCCGCAACGGGTCGCGCACCACGCAAAAGCGCCACCAGCCATGATCATAGGCTTCCCAGCGATGCGGGCGAAAGCGCCGGGTGGGGTAGATCTGATGCCACTGCATCACCTCGGCAGGCTCGGGCGGCAGCGCGACGGCTGGATCAATCTGCGCCAGCGCCGCCTTGACGGTGGAACACCCCGCCTTCGGCAGCGCCATGTAGGCGATCCTGTGCGCGTCTATCGCGATGACCATCGGCTGCCCTGCCCCTTGCTGTCTGCCATTCGCCCGACGCCCGACGCCCGACGCCCAAGGCACACTCGCAGCACATCCCTAAGCAACGGTAAACACTTCCCCAAAAGCGGTCGGGCAGCCGTGCGGGAAACGGGTGCATCCGAGCCGTTTTGCCGCTATCAGTGCCACGAAAGGGCCGCGCGACGCGCCCTCAAGACGCACAAGGACCAACCATGGCGATTGCTGGCAGCAAGGCACTTCTGTTTGATCTCGATGGCACGCTTTTGCTGTCGGACCCGCTTCATTACGAGGTCTTCGCCGAGATGTTTGCCGAGCGCGGCAAGACCCTGACCCAGCAGATCTACGAGACGCAGATTCACGGCAACCACAACCTCGACAGCTTTCCCAAGCTGTTTCCGGGCGAAGACCCGCAGGCGCTCTCTGACGAAAAAGAGGCGCGGTTTCGCGACCGCCTTGGCCTTGGGACACCGCCGATGCCAGGGGCCGAGGCGCTGCTTGACCGGGCGGACCGCGAGGGCTGGCGGCTGGCGGTGGTGACCAATGCGCCGCGCGAAAACGGCGAATACATGCTGGAAGCCATTGGCCTGCGTATGCGGTTCGAGCTGCTGATCATCGGGGATGAATGCGCCCGCGCCAAGCCCGACCCCGAACCTTATCTGCTGGCCATGCGCGAGCTGGGCGTGCGCCCGCAGGATTGTATCGTCTTCGAGGACAGCCCGAGCGGCATGCGCGCCGCCGCACGGTCCGGGGGCTATGCGGTCGGCATCCGGTCTGGCCTTCCCGAGGATCGCCTACGCGAAGCCGGTGCCAAGATCACCATCGCCGATTACGAAGATCCGGCGCTGGAGGGCATTCTAGCCCGGCTGAGCGCCTAGAACAGGCTCAACTGGTCGCCCGCCCGTGCGGGGGGCGCGAACAGGTCGGTGCGCAGCGGCGGCAGTTTGCGGTCCAGCCCCAGCTTGCGGCTTGCCAGCGCGAAACGGCGGGCGATCAGCTCCGCGTAAGGACCTTCGCCGCGCATCCGGTGGCCCCAGTCGGCGCTGTAATCCTGACCTCCGTGCATCTCGCGCAAGCGCGCCATGACGCGCGCGGCGCGATCCGGGTAATGCTCGGCCAGCCATGCCTGCCACAGCGGCGAGACCTCGCGCGGCAGGCGCAGCATGATCCAGCTCGCCGCCACCGCACCGGCCTTTGCCCCGGCCTCGAGAATGCGTTCCAGTTCCGGATCGGTCAACGCCGGAACCACCGGCGAAGCCATCACCCGCACCTCGATCCCGGCGGCGCTCAGCCGCTGGATCGTCGCCAGTCTGCGCCTCGGAGACGGCACCCGCGGCTCCATCCGCCGTGCCAGAGTCGCGTCCAGCGTGGTAACCGAGATCCCGACCCGCGCCAACCCTCGCCGCGCCATATCCGCAAGAATGTCGATGTCGCGCTCGATCAGCGTGCCCTTGGTGACGATGGCGACCGGGTGATTGAAATCGCGCAGCACCTCGAGACAGGCGCGCATGATGCCGCGATCACGCTCGATGGGCTGATACGGATCGGTGTTGGTGCCGATGGCGATGGTCTGCGGACGATAGCGCCGCGCCCGCAATTCGCGCGCCAGCACCTCGGGCGCGTCCGGCCGCGCCACCAGTTTCGTCTCGAAATCGAGGCCCGGCGACAGGCCAAGATAGGCGTGGCTCGGGCGGGCAAAGCAATAGATGCAGCCATGCTCGCAGCCGCGATAGGGATTGATGGTGCGATCAAACGGCACATCCGGCGAGCGCACATAGTTGATCAGGCTGCGCGGCCGCTCTTGCGCGACCTCGGTGCGCAAGGGCGGCAGCTCTTCGGGCAGATCCCAGCCATCATGTGCATCTTCATAGCGGTGGCGTTCGAACCGCCCGCAATCGCGGCTGGAGGCGCCGCGCCCGGCGCGGCGCTCTGCGTTGATGGATCTTTCTGCACTCATGCCGCAAGAATAGGAACGTTATACGAACATTCGCAAGGCTGAACATGACAGGCGGCGCGTTTGCAAAGAATTCACCGATCCTGAAGAAATCTGCTTTATTCCCAAGGGTGCGAGACCTATCTTTAACAGTAGATAGGAGGCGAACATGCCGGTGACCCACCTGGTTTTCCTGATCATAACCGTTCTCGCCCTTGGCGGGCTGACGGTCTGGGCCGTTCTGTCCTGGGGCGCGGGAACCGTGATTCCGCTGCTTTTGGGGCTGGGACTGCTGGCGCGATGGGGCATGGCCCCGGTCGGGCGCGATGATCGCTCGGCCTGATCTTTCGGCTCAGCCCGGCGCCTCGCCCTGCGTCATGATGGCCGATACCGGCACCAGCGCGACGCTGCTCGCGCGGTCCTGAATGCCCCAGATCACCAGCGCCGTCAGCGTATCGGCGCGCAGCCGTCCAAGCATGACGACCGATCCCTCCTGACGGGCGCGGAACGCCGCCTGATCGAGGAAACGGCGCATGACGCGCGGGTCCTGTCCGGCGCCGTCGAAATCGCGGAACACCTGCGCCGTCGGCACCCCCACTCGCTGCGCCAGCGCCTCGCCGGTGCCCATGCCCTTGGGCATCATCAGCAACCCATGTCCGGTGTCGCGCAGGAATTGCGCCGCCTGTTCGGAGACGGAGCGCGTCTCCTGAAGACCGCTCGCCGGATCTTCGAGCACGCCGATGGCCTCGGGCACCGCCCCAAGCGCACCTTCGAGGCTGACCTCGACATCGCTCGCCTGCGCGCCCTTCGGCACACCGGCCATCGCCAGCACTTCGAAGCCAGCGGCGCGATAGGCGTGCGCCGCCGCAGCGGCATTCGGATGCGAGGACGAGACCGCAAAGCTGACCGGGAACGGCAGATCCCCGACCATATCGGGGCCGAGCGGTCCAGCGCCGTCATCGATGAGCACCACCGACATCAACGGCTCTCCCTCGGCAATGTCAGCGGCGGCGGCATAGCGCACAAGCGGTGGCAACGGACCGGTTTCGGTATCTTTCGTATCGGCAAGCGGCGCGCTGCCAATGCTAGGCAAGCGCCGCTTCGGCACGGGACCATCGCGGTGAACAAGCGATTGCGCCGGGGCGCCGATCGACGGCGCGCCCGTGTCAGGGCTGACCTGCGGGGCGGTTTCTGCGGTTCCGACAGGGGCGGCGCCAATGGTCGGAAGATCGACGGGGGACGGCATCGGCGCGGGCATCGGCAAGGGCGGCTCGGGCGTTGCGGTGGAAAGCTCGGCCCCCGGCTCGGCCTGCGCCTCGTCTGTCGCCGACACCATCTGCTCAGGTGCCGCAGGACGCGTTGCCACCGGCGCGGGAACCGCCAGCTCGGGCCGTGGCGCAGACGGGATTTCGGGGCCGGTGTCATCGACGGCGGGCGCCGACATATCAAGCGCAAGGGCGTCGTCTATGGGCTTTGCCACCGGGTCTGGCTGGATCGGCGCGGCCGGAGCGCTGGATTCGGCGCTCATCTGCGGGCCAGTCTCTGGCTCGGGGGTGTCGAGGACCGGCTCGGATGGCAGCTCTGGCGCGGCCACACTTGCGGGCGGCGTCTGCGCGGTTTCGGGCGCAGCGAGCCCGGGTTCGCCGACATCAGGCTGGCCGGGCTCGATGCTCTGCGGCGCAACCGAAGGCAGCTCCGAGATCTCGACATCCGGTCGGGGCGTCACGGCTTGCGGCGGACCGATCAGCAAAGACAGCGCCGCAGCCCCGGCCCCCGACACCACCAACCCGACCATCGCCCCTGCGACAAAGCTCTTCGCCATCGCCAATCGTCCCCTGACCTGCCTGTCCCCGCGTCGCCGATCCCGGGCGCGGGCTGTCCTTGCCCATCCATCAATGCCATCCGTTCGCCGGACGGTCGCTTGCGGCGCATGCCCTTGACGCTGCACCTTCTCCGGGCGCATGTATACCCCGGACCAACCCAATCCTACCAGCCCGAGATTGCCCCAATGCTTCTGCTCATCGACAACTACGACAGCTTCACCTGGAACCTTGTTCACTATGTGGGCGAGCTTGGGGTCGAAACGCAGGTCTGGCGGAACGATGCGCTGAACGTGCAAGAGGCGATGGCGCTGAAGCCTTCGGGCATCCTGCTCAGCCCCGGCCCCTGCGATCCCGATCAGGCGGGCATCTGCCTTGCGCTGACCGAGGCGGCGGCGGAAACCGGCATTCCGCTGTTCGGCGTCTGCCTTGGCCATCAGACCATCGGGCAGGCCTTTGGCGGCAAGGTCGTGCAGCATTCCGAAATCGTGCATGGCAAGATGGGCACGATGCATCACGACGACACCGGCGTGTTCCACGGGCTGCCCGACCCGTTCGAGGCCACACGCTATCATTCGCTGGTGGTCGATCGCGCCACCCTGCCCGACTGCCTGATCGCCAATGCCTGGCTCGAGGATGGCACCATCATGGGCCTGCGTCACCGCGATCTGCCGATCCACGGCGTACAGTTCCACCCCGAGAGCATCGCATCGGAACATGGCCACGCGCTGATCAAGAATTTCCTGGATACGATGAAAGTCCCTGCATGAGCGACCGCCTCAAGCCGTTGATCGGCACCGCCGCCACCCGCCCCCTGACCCGCGCAGAGGCCGGCGCGGCCTTCGAGGTCCTGTTCGAAGGCGAAGCGACCCCGGCGCAGATGGGCGGCTTTCTCATGGCGCTGCGCACCCGCGGCGAGACGGTGGATGAATACGCCGCCGCCGCCGGGGTGATGCGGGCGAAATGCAACGCGGTGGCCGCCCCCGAAGGCGCCATCGACATCGTCGGCACTGGCGGCGATGGCAAGGGCACGCTGAACATCTCGACCGCCGCGGCCTTTGTCGTCGCGGGCGCCGGTGTGGTGGTGGCCAAGCACGGCAACCGCAACCTGTCGTCGAAATCCGGCTCTGCCGATGCGCTGTCGGAAATGGGCGTGCAGGTGATGCTGCCAGCGTCGGCCATCGCACCGATCCTGTCACAGGTCGGCATCTGCTTCATGATGGCGCCGATGCATCACCCCGCGATGAAGCACGTCATGCCGGTGCGCACCGAACTGGGCACCCGCACGATCTTCAACATCCTCGGGCCGCTGACCAACCCCGCCGCGGTCAAGCGCCAGCTCACCGGCGCCTTCTCGCGCGAGATGATCCGCCCGATGGCCGAAACGCTGGGCCAGCTTGGGTCCGAGCGGGCATGGCTGGTGCATGGCTCTGATGGCACTGATGAGTTGGCGATTTCCGGCATCAGCTGGCTGGCCGCGCTTGAAGAAGACGGCACAGTGCGCGAGGCCGAAATTCACCCCGAAGACGCCGGACTGCCCGTGCACCCATTCGAGGACATCATTGGCGGCACCCCTGCCCAGAACGCGGTCGCCTTCCGCGCCCTGCTGAACGGGGCAAAGACCGCCTATCGCGATGCGGTGCTGCTGAACGCGGCGGCGGCGATCGTGGTCGCGGGCAAGGCCGCCGATCTGCGCGCCGGGGTGGAGCTGGCGCGCGAGAGCATCGACAGCGGCGCCGCGCTTGGCAAGGTGACAGCGCTGGCCGAGGCCACGCAAGCCGCCGCATGACGCCCAAGGCATGGGCCTCGCTGGCCTTTTTCACCGAGGATCTGCCGCGCATCGCCGCGCTGACCGCTGCCGATGACATCCTGCCCCCGGTCGCGCAGCGCTTTGCCGCGCTCGATGCGGTTGCGCCCGAAGAGGTGCGCGTGGTGATCCTTGGGCAGGATCCCTACCCGACGCCGGGCCATGCGCATGGCTTTGCCTTTTCGGTCGAACCAGATGTGCGGCCGCTGCCGCGCTCGCTGGGCAACATCTACAAGGAGCTTCAAGCGGAATTCGGCGCCTGCCCGCCCAATGGCGATCTGCGGTTCTGGGCCGATCAGGGCGTTCTGCTGCTCAACAGTGCGCTGAGCGTTCCGGCGGGAAATGCTGGCGCGCACGCCAAGCTTGGCTGGTCAAAACTGACCACCCAAGTTCTTGAAACGCTTGGGGACCATCCGCGCGCCTTCATTCTGTGGGGCAACCATGCACAGGGGTTTGCCTCTGCCATTCAGGGCGACGACCATCTGATCCTGCGCTCGGCGCATCCCTCGCCGCTATCGGCGCGCCGGGGATTTTTCGGCTCGCGCCCCTTTTCCCGCGTCAATGACTGGCTTATTGCAAGGGGCGAAAGCCCCATCAACTGGACAACGCCGCAGGGAGGCCGCCCGTGACCCAGACGATCCTCGACAAGATCAAGGCCTATAAACTCGAGGAAGTGGCCGCCGACAAAGCCGCCCGCCCTCTGGCTGAAATCGAGGCACAGGCGCGCGATGCATCGCCCGTGCGCCCCTTCGCCAAGGCGCTGCGCAAGGCCAGCGAGACGGGCTATGGCCTGATTGCCGAAGTCAAGAAAGCCTCTCCCTCCAAGGGCTTGATCCGCGAAGATTTCCATCCCGCGACATTGGCCGCCGCTTACGAGCGTGGCGGCGCGACCTGCCTGTCGGTCCTGACCGACACACCGTCTTTTCAGGGCGCCAAGCAGTTCCTTGTCGAAGCCCGCGCTGCAACGTCTTTGCCGGCGCTGCGCAAGGATTTCATGTATGACACCTATCAGGTCGCCGAGGCCCGCGCCCTCGGGGCCGATTGCATCCTGATCATCATGGCCAGCGTCTCGGATGCTCAGGCCGCCGAACTTGAAGACGCGGCGACCTCCTGGGGCATGGATGCACTGATCGAGGTGCACAACGCCGCAGAACTCGACCGGGCGCTGCTGCTGAAGTCACCGCTGATCGGCATAAACAATCGCAATCTCAATACCTTCGAGACCAGTCTTGCGACAACGCGCCTGCTGTCGAAAACCGTGCCGCCCGAGCGTCTTCTGGTCTCGGAGAGCGGCCTGAACAGCCCTGCGGACCTTGCGGACATGGCTGCCTATGGCGCGCGGAGCTTTCTCATCGGCGAAAGCCTGATGCGCCAGCCCGATGTCGAAACCGCAACACGGCAGCTGCTGCGCGATCCGGTGGCAGCATGAGCGGGCTGACCCATTTCGACGCCAGCGGCAATGCCCATATGGTGGATGTCTCTGACAAGCCGGAAACCGCGCGCGTCGCCACCGCCGAGGGCTGGGTGAAGATGGAGCGCGAAACCTTTGAGATCATTACCGAAGGACGCGCTGCCAAAGGCGATGTGATCGGCATCGCCCGGCTTGCCGGGATCATGGGGGCCAAGAAGACCCCGGATCTGATCCCGCTGTGTCACCCGCTTCCGGTCAGCAAGGTGTCGGTCGATCTGCGGCCCGATCCGTCACTGCCGGGTCTTCGCATCGAGGCGACGGTCAAGACCACCGGGCGCACCGGTGTCGAGATGGAGGCGCTGACAGCGGTCTCGACCGCAGCGCTCACCGTCTATGACATGGCCAAGGCGGTTGACCGCGGCATGCAGATCGGCGGCATCCGCGTGATCCTCAAAGATGGCGGAAAATCAGGCCTCTACGAGGCACCATGATCACTGTATCCGACGCGCTCGACCGGCTTTTTTCCCTTGCCGGACAGATGCCCTGCGAAGAGGTGCCACTGCTTGAGGCGAACGGACGGGTACTGGCCCAGACGGTCTATGCCCGCCGTGAGCAGCCGCCCTTTTCCGCCTCGGCAATGGATGGCTACGCCGCATGTGCCGCTGCGCCGGGGATGCGCTTGAAGGTGATCGGGGAATCTGCCGCCGGGCTGGGCTTTGACGGCTCTGTCGGGCCGGGTGAAGCGGTTCGGATCTTTACCGGCGCGCCGGTACCGACAGGCGCAAATACCGTTATCATTCAAGAAGATGTAGATCGTTCCGGAGACGAAATCCTTGTCACCGACAGGCTTGGAGTTGGCGATAACATCCGCCCCGCGGGCTGCGATTTTCATATCGGAGACACCATACAGGCACCGCGCCGCCTGACCCCGCAGGATATCGCGCTGCTGGCCTCGATGAACATCGCGATGGTGCCGGTTGCGAGGCGTCCGAAGGTCGCGCTGATCTCGACCGGCGACGAGCTGGTCATGCCGGGCGAAAACCCCGGCCCTGACCAGATCATCGCCTCGAACACCTTTGCGTTGCATGCGATGCTGCTCGCCGCCGGAGCCGAGCCGCGCCTGCTGCCGATCGCCCGTGACAGCGACAGCGCCCTGCGCACGGTTTTCGGCCTGATCGACGACGCCGATATGGTGGTGACCATCGGCGGCGCCTCGGTTGGCGATCACGATCTGGTCGCGAAAGTCGCCGCAGATCTTGGCCTTGAGCGCGCCTTTCACAAGGTCGCAATGCGCCCCGGAAAGCCTTTGATGTCGGGCCGTCTTGGCGGCAGCATGATGATCGGCCTGCCGGGAAATCCCGTTTCGGCAATCATTTGCGGGCATATCTTCCTGCTTCCAGTGATCCGCGCGATGCTTGGCCTTCCACGCGCCGCCGCGCCGCGCAAACAGGCGCCGCTGGCCAGTAATCTGGGCGCGAACGGTCCGCGAGAGCATTATATGCGGGCGCGGTTGGGGCCGGATGGGGTGCGCGTGTTCGACCGTCAGGACAGTTCTCTTCTCAGCATTCTGGGCGAGGCAAACGCACTGGTGGTCCGCCCGCCGCACGACCCCGCTCGCCCTGCGCGAGACATCGTGGAGTACGTTCCTCTCTGACGAGAAGTGGCCCGCAGGCCATTGACACAAATAGGGAACATGGCTAGAACAAAGGGGCATCAGGCAGGGAAACCAAGAATGCTGACCAAGAAACAGCTCGACCTTCTCGATTTCATCAACAAGCGGCTGCAACGCGATGGTGTGCCGCCCAGTTTCGACGAGATGAAAGAGGCGCTCGATCTGCGCAGCAAGTCCGGTATCCATCGCCTGATCACCGCTCTGGAAGAGCGCGGTTTCATCCGTCGCCTGCCCCATCGCGCCCGCGCTATCGAGATCGTGAAACTGCCCGAAACGCTGGGCGGGGCGTCAACGACCTTCACCCCCGAAGTGATCGATGGCGACCGTCCCGACAAATTGCCAAGCGGCGCGCGCCCGGTTGCCAGCATTGATGCGGTCGAATTGCCCGTCATGGGCCGGATCGCGGCCGGTGTGCCGATCCAGTCGATTTCCGACAATCCCGCTGGCATTGCCGTACCCGGAGCGATGCTGGCGTCGAATTCACATCATTACGCGCTTGAGGTGAAGGGCGACTCAATGATCGACGCCGGGATCAATGACGGAGATGTCGTCATCATCCGAGAGACATCGGCGGCCGAAAATGGCGATATCGTTGTTGCTCAGGTCGATGGCTACGAGGCAACGTTGAAGCGCTTCCGTCGCAAGGGCGAGGTGATCGTTCTCGAAGCCGCGAACCCTGCCTATGAACCGCGGGTCTTGCCGATTGGATCGGTCAAGGTTCAGGGCAAACTTGTGGGATTGATCCGCAGCTATTGACGCCTGCGCGGCGGTGCGTGCCACAGGCGCGCACCGCGCGACGTGACGATACGCGGCCCGGCTGACCCGAGCCAGACCGCAATGGTGCCCGTGGTTCTCAACCGCTTGGGATCATAGACTTCGCAGCCGGGCAGATCGGGCAGATCGACGCTGGACACCACGATCTCGCGAACTTCGCAGCCGGTATAGGCCGATGCAGCCCGTTTTCCCTGAAGATGGGTGATGCGCAGCCCGGCCAGCTCGATCCGGGCGACATTGCCGGGGGCTCCGCCGGGCCAAAGCGCCGCCGCCTGTTCCTGCGTGCGCGCAGCGCCGTCGTTTTCCAGCCAGATCCCGGCGAGGAACCCCGCGCCCCTCGGGCGCGACAAGGCCCGCCCGTCGTCCGTCATCGCGCCGACAAGCGCACCGGTATCGGCGATCAGCAGGTCCGGGCGCTGTGACAGCGGCCAAAGCGTTGTCGCAATCGCCAACGGCAGCACGCCAAGCCAGCGCCCGCGCCCCCGCCAGAGGCTGAGCGTCAAGCCGCCGAGCGCGAGCAACGGCAAAACCGCAGGCCCCGGCGCGACGATATGGCCAAGCGAGCCTTCCCACCCCGACACGGTGCGCGCGACAAGCAAGATCCAGTCAAGCCCAAGCCGCATCACCCACATTGCCAGCGCTTCCAGCCCCAGCGGCATCAGCAAGGCCGCGACCACCGCCATCGGCATCACCAGCACCCCCATCACCGGCACGGCGACAAGATTGGCGACCAGCCCGTAATGCGACAACAGGTTGAAATGCGCCATGGCGATCGGCGCGGTGGCCATGGAGGCCGTTGCCGAGGACACCACAAGGGTCAGAACCGGTCGTGCCCAGCCCGGTGCCCCGCGTTCCGTGCCGCGATCCCGCAACACTGCGAAGACGGCGACAAGCGCCACCGTCGCAGCGAAGGACATCTGGAACCCCGGACCCAACAACGCCTCGGGGCGCAGCAGCAGCACGATCATCGCCGCCAGCGCCACGGCGCGCAGCGACAACGCCCGCCGATCAAAGATCACCGCCAGCAGCATCACCGCCACCATGATGAAGGCGCGCTCCGTCGCCACGTTGCCCCCGGACAGCGCCAGGTAGCCCGCCGAGGCGACAAGCGCGATGCCTGCGGCAATTTTCTTGCCGGGCCAATGATGCCGTGCCCGAGGTGGCAGCAGAAAGGCAATCCGCGCCGAACCAAAAACGAATCCCGCCAGCAACCCCATGTGCAGGCCCGAAATTGCCAACAGATGCGCTAGGTTGCTGTGGCGCAGCGCCTCGATGCTTTGTTGCGACATGGCAGAGCGATCGCCGGTCATCAGTGCGGCGGCAAAGGCCCCGGTCTCATCCGGCAGAGCCGCCTGCACCCGCGCCGACAGCACCATCCGCGCCCGTGAAATCCATTGCCCGCCGGTCGCAGGTTCGAGCAGCAGCACGGGGGTGCGAGTATAGCCGACCGCGCCCAGCTTCAGGAACCATGCATGGCGGCGAAAATCAAAGCCGCCGGGTTCGGCAGCGCCGCCGGGCGCGCTGAGATGCCCGGTCATCATCACCCGCATACCGGGGCGCGGCTCAAGAAACCCCTGCTCGCCGTGCAGCGACACCCGCACCCGGTAGGGCGTGCGCGCCGGGTCCATCCGGGCCAGCATCACCCGGTCAAGCGTCAGCCGCAGCGCATCCGAGGCAGAGCGGTCGATGGCGACGACCCGCCCTTCGATCGGGCCGTAGTAGCGGAACCACAGCTGCGGCGCGGCGACCATATGCGCCCGTGCACCGGCCAGCGCAAAGCCGCAGGCCATAAGACCCATCGCGACGACAAGGGGTGCGTGCCCCACCCCAAGCCGTCGCGACAGCACCAGCAGCCCGACCCCGGCAAGGGCCGCCAGCGATAGCATCTCGACTGCCGGCTCGAAGCCAGGGAGGAAGTACAGCCCGATGCCAATGCCCAGTGCAACCGGCACCCAAGGGAACAGATGCCCGCGCTGCCCGATCAATACACCCTCAAGCCCAGAGAGGATCTGCCGCATGACTTGCCCCGACCCTGTCCGCTGGTTAGAGGGATGACTGAAACCCTACGCCATTTTTGGTTACCGAGAGGTTAAGATCCCATGTCCGCTGTCGTCACCCGTTTCGCGCCGTCTCCCACCGGATACCTGCATATCGGGGGCGCGCGCACGGCTCTGTTCAACTGGCTGTACGCCCGTGGCCGCGGCGGCAAGTTCCTGCTGCGCATCGAAGACACCGACCGTGCCCGCTCGACCCCCGAAGCCACTGCGGCGATCCTGACCGGGCTCGACTGGCTGGGGCTCGATCATGACGGCGAGGTGGTCAGCCAGTTCGACCGCGCGCCGCGTCACGCCGAGGTCGCGCATCAACTGCTGGCGCAAGGCGCTGCCTATAAGTGCTTTGCCACGCAAGAGGAAATCGCCGCCTTCCGCGACAAGGCCAAGGAAGACGGCCGCTCGACCCTGTTCCGCAGCCCGTGGCGCGATGCCGATGCCTCAGCCCACCCCGACGCGCCCTTCGTGATCCGTCTGCGCACCCCCGAAGACGGCGAGACCGTCATCGAGGACGAGGTGCAGGGCCGTGTCACCATCCGCAACGATCAGCTCGACGACATGATCCTGCTGCGCTCGGATGGCACGCCGGTCTATATGCTCGCCGTGGTGGTCGATGATCACGACATGGGGGTGACCCATGTCATTCGCGGCGACGATCACCTTAATAACGCCGCGCGGCAGATGGGGATCTATACCGCGATGGGCTGGCCACTGCCGGTCTATGCCCATATTCCGCTGATCCACGGCCCCGATGGCAAGAAATTGTCCAAGCGCCACGGCGCGCTTGGCGTCGATGAATATCAAAAGCTTGGTTATCCGGCGGCAGGCATGCGCAACTATCTGGCGCGGCTTGGCTGGAGCCATGGCGACGACGAATTCTTCGACGATGCGCAGGCGCAGGCGTGGTTCGATCTGTCGGGAATCAACAAGGCCCCGGCGCGGCTCGACTTCAAGAAGCTGGAAAATCTGTGTGGCCAGCATATCGCGGCCGCGGACGATGCTGCGCTGCTGCATGAAATAGAGGCTTATCTGGCCGCGGCAGCGCTTCCGGCTCTGTCGGACGCACAAAAAGACGGCCTGAAGCGCGGCATGTACTGCTTGAAAGAACGGGCGAAGACTCTTCCAGAACTCCTTGATAAGGCTCATTTTATCCTGGCAGAGGCTCCGCTGGAGCCTGACGCCAAGGCGCGATCCGCGCTTGACCCTGTATCCCGTGGTATACTGGCCACGTTGACGCCGCAGCTGCAAGGTGCTAGCTGGTCGCGGGAAGAGCTCGAGGGGACAATGGCCGAGTTCGCGGAGGCACAAGGGACAAAATTCGGCAAGCTTGCCGCCCCCTTGCGCGCTGCGCTCGCAGGACGCGCCGTAACCCCGAGCGTATTCGACATGATGCTGGTGCTCGGCAAGGAAGAAGCTATTCTCCGGATCGAGCAGGCAGCGGCCTCCGAGACGTGATCGCACCCCTTCGGGGCCGGGCTCACCTTTCGACCGAGGCCATGTGATTGATTGCCAGGGCACCGGACGGTGCCCGAGGGCCCTTTCGAAAGGAACGAGACTAGCATGGCTGACACTCCGACGAAGACCGCGACGCTGTCGATCGACGATCAGACCTTTGACCTGCCGATTTATTCGCCGACCGCAGGGCCGGACGTTCTTGATATCCGCAAGCTGTACGCGCAGGCGGGTGTCTTCACCTACGATCCCGGCTTTACCTCGACCGCAAGCTGCGACAGCACCATCACCTTCATCGACGGTGACAAGGGCGAGCTGCTGCACCGCGGCTATCCCATCGACCAGCTGGCCGAAAAGTCGCATTATCTCGAGGTCTGCTACCTGCTGCTGTACGGCGAGTTGCCCTCGGCGACCGAGCTTGAAACCTTCGAGAACACCATCACCCGCCACACCATGCTGCACGAACAGATGCAGTATTTCTTCCGGGGCTTCCGCCGCGATGCCCACCCGATGGCAACCATGGTGGGCGTGGTTGGCGCCATGTCGGCGTTCTATCACGACAGCACCGACATTTCCGACAACAAGCAGCGCGAGATCGCCTCGCACCGCCTGATCGCCAAGATGCCGACCATCGCGGCTTGGGCCTACAAGTACTCGATCGGCCAGCCCTTTGTGTATCCGCGTAACGATCTGAGCTATGCGGCGAACTTCCTGCACATGTGCTTCAGCGTGCCGGCAGAGCCCTATCATGTGGACCCGATCCTGAGCCGCGCCATGGACCGGATCTTTACCCTGCACGCGGACCACGAGCAGAACGCGTCGACCTCGACCGTGCGGCTTGCGTCCTCCTCGGGGGCGAACCCGTTTGCCTGCATCGCGGCGGGCATCGCCTGCCTGTGGGGCCCGGCCCATGGCGGCGCCAACCAGGCCTGCCTCGAGATGCTCAAGGAAATCGGCACGCCCGACTGCATCCCCGAGTACATCGCCCGCGCCAAGGACAAGAGCGACCCGTTCCGCCTGATGGGCTTCGGTCACCGCGTCTACAAGAACTTCGATCCCCGCGCGACGGTGATGAAGCAGTCGGCGGACGAAGTGCTCGACCTGCTCGGCGTCGAGAACAACCCGATCCTAGCCACCGCGAAGGAGCTGGAAAAGCAGGCACTTGCCGATCCCTACTTCGCCGAGAAGAAGCTGTTCCCGAACGTCGACTTCTATTCGGGCATCATTCTCGAAGCGATGGGCTTCCCGACCTCGATGTTCACCCCGATCTTCGCGCTGTCGCGGACCGTCGGCTGGGTGTCGCAGTGGAAAGAGCAGCTTGCCGACCCGCAGCACAAGATCGGCCGCCCGCGTCAGCTCTATCTCGGCAGCACCGCGCGCGACTACACGGATATCGAAAACCGCTGATCGCGTGATCGCCGACGCATGACCAGGACCGGCTCCCCGCACGGGGGCCGGTCTTTTTCCTTGTGGCCTTGCAGCCAGCCCCGACAGGCGATCAACAGAGGTCCACGGGCAGGCCGCCGAAGTCGGACGGCGATGATCCGCCGGGCGTTCCGGTGGCCCCGAGCGACAGCAACCTGATGCGCCAATCCCGACTGTCCTCGAAGCCGGCAACCTGCCCGACCCGCAGCAATGCGACGCCGGCACGGGCGCAAAGGACGAGGGAAAGGACGGGGGCGATCCCGAAACGGCTGCGGTCAGGCCGCGCCGCAGCGATCCGCGCTTCAGCGCCCTTCGAAACGTGGCGCGCGCTTTTCAAGAAACGCCACCACGCCTTCCTTGAAATCGCGGGTCTTGCCGCATTCGCCTTGCAGGCGGGATTCCAGCCGCAGCTGCCCTTCAAGATCGGTTTCGAACGCGCCGCGCAGCGCGGTCTTGATGCGCCCGAAAGCGGCCGTCGGCCCCTTGGCCAGATGCTCGGCCCGCGCCCGCCAGCGGGCGGCAAACTCGGCGTCCGGCACAGCTTCCCAGATCATCCCCCAGTCGTCGGCCTGCCGCGCGCTGATCCGATCTGCAAACAGCGCCGCGCCCATTGCCTTGGCCAGCCCCACCTGCCGGGGCAGCGCCCATGTGCCGCCCGCATCCGGGATCAGCCCGATCCGGGTAAAGGCCTGCATGAAGAAGGCGCTTTCGGCCGCGATCACCACGTCATGCGCCAGCGCCAGATTGGCCCCCGCGCCCGCGGCCGCCCCGTTGACAGCAGCGATGGTGGGCACCGGGCATTGGGTGATGGCGTTGAGCATCGGCTCGTATTCGTCGCGCAGCACCCGTTCAAGATCGAGATTGGCCGCCGTCTCGCGATCCCCCAGGTCCTGCCCCGAACAAAAGGCCCGCCCCGCGCCGGTAAGCACGACGACGCGCGCCGCGCGCTCGCCCTGCTGCACGGCATGGGTGATTTCCGCCCGCATCTGGGTGTCGAGCGCGTTCATCACCTGCGGGCGTGACAGGGTGATCAGCGCGATGCCATCTGTCAGCTCGTAGCGGATGGTTTCATAGATCACGGCGGGCCTCCCTCTGGCTTGCTAGGCGCCATCAAACATGGCGCGGCGCGGAAAGGCAAAGCAAGACGCGGCGTCACATGCCGGTCAGCCGTCACCCTCGAGGATCTGCTTCAGCCTTGCCTGCTCTTCGGGGCTGAGCTGCGCTTCGCTCAAGGCCTCGGCCTTGGAGCGGGCGCGGATGTAAAGCCCGCCCAGCCCCAGCGCAAACAGGAACAGCAGCGGACCCGCCGCCCAGAGCAGCCAGTTCCAGCCCCCGGTCGTCGGCCGCAGCAGCACGAATTCGCCATAGCGATCCACGAGATAGTCGATCACCTCGGCATCGCTGTCGCCCGCGGTGATCCGCTCGCGCACCAGCAGGCGCAGATCGCGCGCCAGCGAGGCGTTGGAATCGTCGATGTTCTCGTTCTGGCAGACAAGGCAGCGCAGGCCCTGGCTGATCTCGCGGGCACGGGCCTCCTGCGCGGGGTCGGCGAGGATTTCGTCGGGCTGCACCGCAAGCGCCGGCCCGCAAAACAGCAGCAAGATCAAGGCAAGGCGTTTCATTCGGCGGGCACTCCGCTGGGCTGCGTCGCTTTGCGCGCTCCAGCAGCAACGCGGAAACGCCGGTCGGACAGGCTGAGCGCGCCGCCAAGCGCCATCAGCAGCGCCCCGCCCCAGATCCAGTTCGCCAGCGGCTTGAGATACACTCGGACCGTCCAGCCTCCGCCCTGCTGGGCATCGCCGATCACCACGTAGATATCGCCGCGAAAGGCGTTGTGAATCGCCGCCTCGGTGGTCGGCATCTTGGCGACGGGATAGCTGCGTTTTTGCGGATAAAGATGCGCCACCTCGTCCCCGTCCTTGCGCACCGAGACTTCGCCCTGATCGGCGAACCAGTTCGGTCCCTGCACCCGCTCGACGTTCAGCAGCTCGAACTCATAGGCCCCGACGGTCCACGGGGTGTTCAGCTTTGCCGCACGGATGTCTTCTTGTTGCCACGCCATCAGCCCGGCGATCCCCGCCATGGTCACACCCATGCCAGCATGAGCCACCGCCTTGCCCCAATCGGCGCGCGGCAGTCGCAGCAGGCGGCCATAATCGCGCCCCTGCCCGATGCGCGTCAGCAGATCGGTCACAGAGCCCGCCACCAGCCATGCACCAAGGAACATGCCCACCGGCCCCATCAGGCTGCGCCCGCTCTGCATCGCCCAAGCCAGCCCGGCCAGCGCCACCGCCAGCACAAAGGCCGGAACCAGCTGGCGCAAGGCCCGCCCCATCTTGCCACGCTTCCAGCCCAGCAGCGCGCCAACGGGCAGGATCACCCCGAGCAGCACCATGAACGGCGTGAAGGCCATGTTGAAGAACGGCGCCCCAACCGACAGCTTGCGGCCAAACAGCATCTCGGCCACCAGCGGCCACAGCGTGCCAACGAAGACCACGAAGCAGGCCACCGCCAACAGGATATTGTTGGCCACCAGTGCCGATTCACGGCTGACCACGCCAAACACGCCCTTGGCCTGCATCGTCCCCGCTCGCGCCGCAAACAGCGTCAGCGCACCGCCGGTAAACACCACGAGAATCGCCAGAATGAACAAACCGCGTTCGGGGTCCGTGGCAAAGGCATGCACCGATGTCAGCAAGCCCGACCGCACGATGAACGTGCCAACCAGCGAAAACCCAAAGGCCAGAATCGCCAACAGGATCGTCCAGCTTTTCAACGCCTCGCGCTTTTCAACCACGATGGCGCTATGCAACAGCGCGGCGGCCAGCAGCCACGGCATGAACGAGGCGTTCTCGACCGGATCCCAGAACCAGAAACCGCCCCAGCCAAGTTCGTAATAGGCCCACCACGATCCCAGCGCGATGCCGATGGTCAGGAACAGCCAGCTCAGCAGCGTCCAAGGCCGCACCCAGCGCCCCCATGCCGCATCCACCCGCCCCTCGATCAGCGCGGCAGTGGCAAAGCTGAAACACAGCGACAGCCCGACGTAGCCGAGGTACAAGAACGGCGGATGAAACGCGAGCCCCGGGTCCTGAAGCAGCGGGTTGAGATCCTGTCCGTCGAACGGCGGCACCGCAAGGCGCAGGAACGGGTTTGAGGTGAACAGGATAAAGGCAAAGAACGCCACGCCCACCATCGCCTGAACGCCCAGCACCCGCGCCCGCAGCGTCGGCGGCAGATTGCCCCCGAACCACGCGGCCATGGCTCCGAACAGCGACAGGATCAACACCCACAACAGCATCGATCCCTCGTGATTGCCCCAAACCCCGGAAATCTTATAGATCAACGGCTTGGCGGAATGGCTGTTTTCGACCACCAGCTTCAGCGAAAAATCCGAAACGATGAAGGCGTGCATCAGGGCGGCGAAACTGATCGCCGTCAGCAGAAATTGCGCGGTGGCAGCAGGCTCGGCAACGGCCATCCAGCCGGGCCAGCGTTTCGACGCACCGATCATCGGCACCACTGCCTGAACGCAGGCGATCAGCGCGGCAAGGATGAGGGCGAAATGTCCAAGCTCGTTTATCATGCGCCCATCTATAGGGCACGGGCGCAGACCCGGCCAACGAAAACCGCGCCGCGCGCCTCATCACATTGTCGCAACCCGAAACGACAAACAGGCGCGATCCAAAGACCGCGCCCGCGCTTCATCTTGCCAGATAAACTCCGGGGGTGAGGCCGCAAGGCCGAGGGGGCTGGCCCCCTTACCCCTGCCGTGCCTGCCACGCCGCCAGCGCCGGGTTGCCACCGGCATCGGCCTCGCGCCGGTCGGGCGCAGGCAGGCTGGCACTCGGTGCGGCCACCGCGTCAATGTCGCGGATCTGCTGCACCACCCCCGGCACCTCGGCCATGCTCGCGGCGATTTCGCGGCGGAACTGGTGGCCCTTCACCTGATGGCGCGCGCCGAAATAGAACCCAACGATCGCGGTCAGCAGCCACCACATCGGATCAGGCACCAGCGCGATGCCCGCCATGCGCTCGGCAAACCACACCGGATCGACCATCGCCGCCACAAACAGCGCCAGCGTGCCAAGCGCCAGTGCCGGGCGCGGGATGCGGTTCAGCCCGTCGATGAACCGGTCGAACCACGACGAGCGATTCGAGGTGAATTCCGTTCCGAACTGCTGCAAGGCGCTGGTCTGCATGCCCGCCTCGCGCGTGGCTTGCGCCTCGGCGTTCTCGCGAAACACTTCCGCCGTCTCGGCGATCACGTTACGGCCCGAGCCAAACAGCAGTCCGAGCAGCGAGCCGACGATTCCGCTCATCCCCATGCTGCCACCCTCTGGCTGAATTCCGCATCGCTCATCCGAAACCGCGGCGAGATGAACTCCTCGGCGCGCTTGATCCAGCCGCCCTTGCCGCCCGCGCGGGTGCGGGCATATTTGCGCGAGGCCGGACGCCGGTCGGCAATGTCGAAATAATAATTGCGCCGCTCGATGCCATAAGCATCGCCGATCACGCCCGGGGCCTGCGCATAGGCGCGATGGGTCGCGGCAATGGTCATCGGCCCGATAAGCCCGTCGACCGACACCGTCTCGCCCATCTTCAGCAAAAGGCGCTGCAGGATCTTCACCGCATTCGACCCGGCGTTGACATACATGTCGAACACCGTGGCGTGCAGCACCTCCGGCAGCTCGGCAATACGCGGCCCGCTGAAGTAATGGGTCAGGAAGATATCCACGGCCTGCGCCCGGCTCAGCGCCTGAACGTCGCGCACATCCACGTCACCGTCGCGGTCAAGGTCGATGCCAAGCCGCCGCATGGTGTGGATGGTGACGCCGTATTTGGTAGCCCCGCCCGGATCGTCGGGGTCGTTCACGTACCCGCCCTCGCGGGCGACAATGTCTTCGGCCATGCGCCGAACGTCGATGCTGGTCATGGTATATACTCGCTCGATGTGTCCGTTGAGCGGGCCGCCTCTTGCAAGGGACGCTTTCCCGCAGGAACAAATCTCGCCAATATTTCTTAACCAGACCCGACAGCAGCGTACGGAGCCCTCCCGATGAGTTTGACCGCAGACGAGATCATCGCCCTGCTCGAGCTGTCCCCGCACCCCGAGGGCGGCCATTACCGGCAGACATGGGCTGCCGACTGCGCGCCCGGCGAACGGGCAGCGGGCACCTGCATCTATTTCCTGCTGAAGGCGGGCGAGCGCAGCCACTGGCACCGCGTCGATGCCGCCGAGATCTGGCTCTGGCATGCGGGCGCGCCGCTGGTGCTGTCGTTGGCGCCGTCAGACAGCGGCCCGCGCGAGGAGCTTGTGCTTGGCCCAGACCTTGCCGCCGGGGCGCGCCCGCAGCGCATCGTTCCGGCGCATCACTGGCAGGCGGCGGTCTCGACCGGGGCGTGGACGCTGGTCAGCTGCACCGTCTCGCCGGGCTTTTGCTTCGACGGATTCACCCTCGCCCCGGCCGGGTTCGACATCTCATGACTCGCCCTATTCATCTGATTGCAAAAGAAAAGGCCGGAGCAATGCTCCGGCCGATCCTTGAGAGAGACGTGATTGATCAGTTCGAGAACGATTCATCAACGTCCGGCATCTCCATCATCTGGTCCTTGGTGTAGGGAACCACGATGGCGTAGGACGCATCGTCCACCGGCACCAGATTCATGTCACCAAGCGAGACATGGATATGCTTGTCGCCAAGCCCGAGGAAGCCGCCAACTTCGGCGACGACGCCTTCAAGCGAGCCATCCGCATTGAACACGAGATCTTCGATTTCGCCGACGCTGTTCCAGTTCTCGTCGATGGCGGAGTTACCGGTTGCCGCCATGTCGGTGCCAGCCTCGGTGCCCTCCGTGGTGAGGGTCGCAGTGCCGGATTCGGGCATCGCGGTGCTGTCGGTTGCCGCGCTGTCCATGGTCGCCTCGTCGCCTTCCATGTCTTCGGCTTCAGCATAGACGGTGCCGCCAAGGATATCGCGTGCGCGGATCAGGCCGTCGGCATCATTGGCAAACAAAGCCTGCGTATCGTTCCCGGCCTCGTCCATTTCACCTTCGAGATTATTGGCGGCATTGTGCATCGCATCGCCGGTCTGCTCGGCGGAATGTTCGATGGCATTGCCGGCATCCTCGGCGGCCTGCTCCAGATTTTCGCCAGCCTGAGAAAGATTAGTCTCGGCCTGTTCCATGTTGTCATGCGTTTGCGGCGCGGTGTCGTCAGCGCTCTGGGCAAAAGCGGCACCACCGGCGGTCAGGGCAATCGCGGCAACGGTCATGGTGAGATGTTTCATAGCGTGTTCCTCCATTTCGTGTCGTCGTAGATGACGTATGCAGACACAACACGGAGATCCGGGGGCATGTTCCGCCCCCGGGAGAGAATTTATAAGCTCAATGTCAGGGAACTTTTTCAGACATTCTGCGACAGGAATGTCAGCAGCTGGCGGGTCGACCCATCCTTGCCCTCGGCGCTTTGCGCACCGCTGACCATCGGCCCCAGCGCCGTTGCCAGCTCTTTGCCCAGCTCGACACCCCATTGATCGTAAGAGTTGATGTTCAGGATCACCCCTTCGACAAACACCCGGTGTTCGTACAGCGCCACGATGCGCCCCAGCGTCTGTGGATCAAGGCTGGCATAGACCAGCGTGGTCGACGGCCGGTTGCCCGGAAACACCCGATGGCGGGCCTGACGCTCAAGCTCGTCGCCCTCGAACATGCCTGCGACCTTGCCGCGCGCCTCGTCAAGGCTGCGCCCTCGCATCAGCGCTTCGGATTGCGCAAGGCAGTTGGCGACCAGCAATTCGTGATGGTGGCGCAGCTCTGGCTCGTGTCCGCGTGCGGCGACCATGAATTCGCAGGGAACGACGCGGGTGCCCTGATGGATCAGCTGATAGAATGCGTGCTGACCATTGGTGCCCGGCTCGCCCCAGACCACGGGGCCGGAAGTCACCGTCAGATCGGCGCCATCCATGCTGACGCCCTTGCCGTTGCTCTCCATCTCGAGCTGCTGAAGATAGGCGGGCAGACGGGCAAGGCGGTTGTCATAAGGCAGCACGGCGCGGGTCGTGTAACCCAACACCTGATTGTGCCACATCCCCACCAGCGCCAGCATCACCGGCATGTTCTGCGCCAGCGGCGCATCGCGGAAATGCGCATCCATCTCCATGCCGCCGCGCAGGAAGGCGCGGAAATCATCCGGCCCGATGGCAATCATCATCGACAGGCCGATCGGCCCCCACATCGAATAGCGCCCGCCGACCCAGTCTTCGAAGCCAAAGACGCGGGCTTCCGGAATGCCCCATTCCGCCGCCTTCGCCTGATTGGACGACAGGGCGATGAACTTGCCCTCGGTGGTCTGGCCCTTGGCTTCCAGCCAGTCCCACGCGGTCTTGGCGTTGGTCATGGTCTCGATGGTGGTAAAGGTCTTGGACGCGATGATGAACAGCGTGCTCGCCGGGTTGCACAGCTTGAGCGTGTCGGCAATGTCGGCCCCGTCGACGTTCGACACGAAATGGCAGCGCGGCCCGTCGTGGAACGGCGCCAGTGCGATGGTGCCCATCTTGGGGCCAAGGTCCGACCCGCCGATACCGATGTTCACCACGTCGGTCACACCCGATGCGCGGATTTCCTCGGCCAGCACCTCCATGCGCCCCAGCGTCGCTAGCACCTCGGGCATCACGTCAGTGCCATCGACCAGCACCGGCGCGCCATCAAGGTTGCGCAGCGCCGTGTGCAGGACGGCCCGCCCTTCGGTCTCGTTGATCTTTGCACCGGCAAACATCGCCTCACGCCGAGGCGCGACCTGCGCAGCCTCGGCCAGTGCCAGCAGCGCCTCCAGCACTTCGTCGTCAAGCTGGGTTTTCGAGAAATCCAGCAGCATCCCGCCTGCTTCGACCGAAAAGCGCGCCGCCCGGTCGGCATCTTCGGCAAACAGCGCTTCAATGCGCCGCCCTTCACGCGCAGCGGCCAAGCGTTTCAGATCATCCCACATATCTCTTCCCTTCTGAAAGCACAGCGCGGCGGCTCATTGCGCCCAGTGCACCACCGCATCGCCGAGAATGGCATTCACCGGCGCCTCGCTCGGCGGTTTCCCTCGCAGCGCTTTAAGCACTTCCAGCTTTGCGGCGCCATAGATCACGACATGCTTGGCCATCGCACCATCCAGCACATGCGCGCTTAGCGTGATGCGCGGCTCCGGCGCGCCGGGCGCGCGCATCGGCAACAGGATCGGGGCATCCGGGGCCAGCGCCTCGGCGAGCTTGTCGGCGCCGGGAAAGATCGAGGCGGTGTGCATGTCCTCGCCCATCCCCAGCAGCGCCACCGCCAGCGGCAGCGACGGGGCGATGGCTTCGGCCAGTTCCCCCAGCTTTTCCTCTGGCGTTTCGGCATCGGCATAAAGCGGCAGGTACCGCGCCGCCGCCGCGCGATCCGTCAACAACCGGCGCCGCAGCAGCGCGGTGTTGGACCGCTCCGAGCTTTCGGGCACCCAGCGTTCATCGGTGAGCAGCACGTCGACACGGCTCCAGTCGAGATCGGCGGCGCAGAGCGTGTCGAACACCGGGCCGGGCGAGGTGCCGCCCGGCACTGCCAGCGCCGCCCGCTCGCGATGCCCCAGCGCCGCGCGCAATTCCCCGGCAATCAGATTGGCAAGATCCATCGCCAGCATCTCGCGGTCGGGATAGGTGCGCAGTTCGTAGGTCATGACTTGATCGCCCGCCAGCGGCGGCCGTCCCTGTTGATGAGAAAGGCGGCATCGTCCGGCCCGACGCTGCCGGCGTCATAGGGCTTGGGATTGTCGCCGCGCCGTTCCCAGCCCTCGATCAGCGGATCGGTCCAGGCCCATGCCGCCTCGACCTCGTCGCCGCGCATGAACAGCGTCTGGTTGCCGCGGATCACATCCATGATCAGGCGCTCATAGGCATCGGTGACCTCTTCGGCCTCCGGCCCCAGCGCATCGGCAAAGCTCATGTCGAGCGGCACGTCCAGCAGGCGCATGCCCCCCGGCCCCGGCTCCTTGATGGTAACGCCCAGCGTCATGCCCTCGTCCGGTTGTAGCCGGATCGACAGCACATTGCGATGCCGACCCGAATCGATGCCAAAAATCGAATGCGGCGTTTCCTTGAACACCACGGCGATTTCCGACGCCCGCGCGTTCAGCCGCTTGCCGGTGCGCAGATAGAACGGCGTGTTGGCCCACCGCCAGTTGGAAATATACGCCTTGAGCGCGATATAGCTTTCGGTCTTCGAGGCGGGGTTCTCGGCATCTTCGCGATACGACGCCACCTCGCCATCCGAGGTATACTGCCCGCGCACGATCTGATCGGGATCGATCGGATCCAGCGCACGGATCACCTTGAGCTTTTCATCGCGCACGGCATCGGCGTCGAACTTGGCGGGCGGCTCCATCGCGATCAGGCACAAGAGCTGCATCAGGTGGTTTTGCACCATATCGCGCATCGCGCCCGAATGGTCATAGTAGGAACCACGCCCGCCCACGCCCACGGTTTCGGCCACGGTGATCTGGATATGATCGACGTATTGCGCGTTCCACAGCGGTTCGAACAGCATGTTGCCAAAGCGCACCGCCATCAGGTTCTGCACGGTTTCCTTGCCGAGGTAATGGTCGATCCGATAGATCTGATCCTCGGCGAAATGCTGCGCCAGCTCTTCGTTCAGCGCGCGGGCGCTTTCCAGATCGTGGCCGAACGGTTTTTCCACCACGATGCGGGTTTCGCGATGGGCCAGCCCGTGCGTGCGCAGCCGCTCGGCCAGCGGTCCGAACAGGCTTGGCCCGACCGAGAAATAGAAGGCCCGGACAATGCCTTCGTCATCCGGGCGCAGCAAACCCTTGAGTTGCTCCCAGCCGCGATCACCGGTGGCGTCCACCGCAACATAGAACAGGTGGTCAAGGAAATCCTGCACCGCCGCGGCATCTTCGGCCTTGCGACCGGCGAATTCCTGCAACGCAGCGCGGATTTCCTCGCGAAAGCCCTCCTCGTCCATCTCGGACCGTGCAGCCCCGATGATGCGGCTCTCGGGAGGGATCTGCCCGCTGCAATAGCGGCGGAACAATCCGGGAAGGATCTTGCGCCGGGCAAGATCGCCAGTGCCGCCGAAGATGACGAGATCAAAGGGGGCGACGGGAATGACGCGGGAAACCATGTCGGGCGTACTCCGATTCTGAACGTGTGGCCGGAACTCGGCGCTGTTAGCGTTAACGCCAGCCCGCGCCGAGGGCAAGTCCAGTCCCGAGTGTAGCATCTCGCTCCAATGCGGCAATCACCCGTCGCGAAAAAGCGCCAGCAGCGGCCCGCTCCGGCTTGTAGCTTGAATGCGGGCGCGGCCCGTGGCACCCCTTGGCGGTCAGAACAAAAGGGGCAAACATGGCCGAGCGCATCATCATCGACACAGATCCCGGCCAGGATGACGCCGTTGCAATCCTGCTGGCGCTCGGCTCCCCCGAACTCGAGGTGCTGGGCATCACCGCCGTCGCGGGCAACGTGCCGCTGGCGCTGACAGCGCTGAACGCGCGCAAGATCTGCGAGCTGGCCGGGCGGCCCGATATAAAGGTCTTTGCCGGCTGCGACCGCCCGCTGCGCCAGCCGCTGGTGACGGCAGAACACGTGCATGGCAAGACCGGGCTCGACGGACCGTCCCTGCCCGATCCGCAGATGCCGCTGCAACCGGGCCATGCGGTGGATTTCATCATCGACACGCTGCGCGCCGAACCGCCGGGCACGGTGACGCTGTGCCCGCTCGGCCCGCTCACCAACATCGCAACCGCCTTTGAAAAGGCCCCCGACATCGCGGCGCGGGTCAAGCAGATCGTCCTGATGGGCGGCGCCTATTTCGAAGTCGGCAACATCACCCCCGCCGCAGAATTCAACATCTACGTCGACCCCGAAGCCGCCGAGATCGTGTTCCGCGCCGGCGCGCCGCTGGTGGTGATCCCGCTCGATGTGACCCACAAGGCGCTGGTCACCAAGCCGCGCAACGATGCCTTCCGCGCCATCGGCACCCCGGTCGGCACCGCCGTGGCGGAGATGACCGATTTCTTCGAACGCTTCGACCGCGAGAAATACGGCTCCGACGGGGCCCCCCTGCACGATCCGTGCGTCACGGCATGGCTGCTGAATCCGGCGCTGTTCACCGGCCGCCGGATCAACGTGGAAATCGAGGTGCACTCCCCCCTGACCCGCGGCATGACCGTCGCCGACTGGTGGGGCGTGACCGACCGCGTGCCCAATGCGCTGTTCATCGGCGATCTCGACGCCGATGGCCTCTTCGCGCTGATCACCGAAAGGCTGGCCCGCCTGTGAAGTCGCTGCATCTCGCCGATCCCTCCGATCTGCAAAAGCTCGCCGCCATGGTGCTGTCCTTTCATGCCGAACGTGGCTACGGCTCCGATCAGGCCCATGTCGAGGGCGCGCTCGCGCCCATCCTCGACGGCATGCCGCACGGCGCCATCTGGCTGATCGGGCCGCGCAAGGCCCCGGTCGGCTACGTCATGGTCAGCTTTGGCTGGAGCCTCGAATACGGCGGCCTCGACGCCATCGTCGATGAAATCTACGTGCGCCCCGCCGTGCGCCGCCGCGGCATGGGCGGCGATGCGCTTCACCAGCTCTCGGTTGGCCTGCGAGAGGCGGGCGTCTGCGCCATGCACCTCGAAGTCGACCGCTCCGACGATCGCGCCCAGCAATTCTATCGCCGCAACCGCTTCAAGATGCGCGATGGCTACGCCCTGATGACGCGCGAACTCTGATCCGCCGCGCCCCCTCTTCATCTTGCCCCTAAACTCCGGGGGTGTGGGGGCTGGCCCCCACGGCTACCCTCGCCGCAAGCGCCCCTTTCAACCTCTTTCAGGCCGCCTATATCCAGATCATGACCCTGCATATTCCCTTCGACAACAGCTTCGCCCGCCTGCCCGCCAGCTTCCACAGCAAGCTGAAGCCGCAGCCCGTCAGCGCCCCAAAGCTGATCGCATGGAACGCGGCCCTCGCCGAAACGCTGAACATCACCGGCAGCGATGATCCCCGCCTCGCCCCGATCTTCGCCGGCAACGTGATCCCGGACGGCGCCGACCCGCTGGCACAGATCTACGCCGGCCACCAGTTCGGAGGTTTCTCGCCCCAGCTCGGCGACGGGCGCGCCCTTCTGCTGGGCGAAGTCATCGACCACGCCGGCATCCGGCGCGACATCCAGCTCAAGGGCTCCGGCCCAACCCCCTATTCCCGCCGCGGCGACGGGCGCGCCTGGCTCGGGCCAGTGCTGCGCGAATACGTCGTCTCCGAGGCGATGCACGCGCTAGGCGTGCCCACCACCCGCGCCCTTGCCGCCGTGCGCACCGGCGAGACCGTCCTGCGCGAACGCCCGCTGCCCGGCGCCATCCTCACCCGTGTCGCCGCCAGCCACATCCGGGTCGGACATTTCGAACTGTTCTCGTCGCGCGGCATGATTGCAGAGTTGCAACAGCTCTTCGACTATACCGTCGATCGTCATTACCTCGGCACCACCGATCCCACCGAGTTGCTGCAGCAGGTCTGCGACCGGCAGGCGGCGCTTGTGGCGCAATGGATGAGCCTCGGCTTCATCCACGGCGTGATGAACACCGACAATTGCACGCTGTCGGGGGAAACCATCGACTATGGCCCCTGCGCCTTCATGGATGTCTACGACCCGCATCAGGTGTTCAGCTCGATCGATCGCAATGGCCGCTACGCCTACGCCGCGCAGGCAGAAATCATCGTCTGGAACATGGCCCAACTCGCCACCGCGCTGATCCCGCTGATGCCCGATCAGGACGCCGCCGTCGAAAGCTTCACCAGGATCGTGCATGGCATGGCCGATACGATGCAACGTGAATGGCTCACCCGGTTTGCCGCCAAGCTTGGCATCAATGCCCCAACCCCAGAAGACGGTCGGCTGATCGGCAGCTTCCTGCGGCTCATGCACGACAATCAGGCGGATTTCACCAACGCCTTCCGCGCCCTGCTGACCGATAACGCCCGCGACCAGTTCGCCGACCCTTCGGCATTTGACGCTTGGGAAACCGGCTGGCGCAAGCGGATCGACACCGAGGCCGATCCCGAAGCCCTGATGCGCCGCAGCAACCCGGCCTTCATCCCGCGCAACCACCGCATCGAACAGATGATCTCGGCGGCGGTCAATGGCGACGAGCGCGCCTTTCATCACCTGAACACCGTGCTCTCGCACCCCTTTGACGATCAGCCCGAAGCCGAAGAGCTGAGCCGCCCGCCGCTTCCAGCCGAAATCGTCCCCGCGACCTTCTGCGGCACCTAACGGCGGTTGATCAGCACCCACCCCAGTACCACCAACAGCGCCGAGCGCAGCCCCGCTGCAAACACCGGAGAGATCCCGGCATTGGTCAGCTTGACCACCACCTGATTCACCGCCAGCAGCAAGGCAAAGCCGGTCAGCCCCGCCGCCGCGGCCAGATCCATTTGCCTGCGAACGTTCATGCCTCGCCGGACCACGCGGCGATCCGCTGGTCAAGCCTTGGCGCTATGCAGTGCGGCTCCTATCTGACATGCTGACACCATCGGATGGAGGACCGACATGAGCCTTATGAACACCCTTACCAAGCTGGCCCTCGGCTATGCCGCGGCGCGCGGCGTCGACAAGCTTTCCAAAGGTCAGGGCCTTGCCGGCCTGCTCGGCGGCGGCGCGCAGCTCAAGGGCTCCGAACCGGGCACGGCCGAGCAGGCGCAAGCGGCCAAGGCGCTGACCGGCCCCGCCGCCAATCCGATGCAGAACATTATGTCACAGATCCAGCAAGGCGGGCTTGGCGCTCTGTTCAAGGATCAGGGCGGGTTGATGGCGATGGCTGGCAGCGTCATGGGCGCCGCCGGCGTCAGTGGTATGATCGACAAGGCCAACGCCGCCGCCGCCCAACCACAGACCGAAGAGGCGGCACATCTGATGCTGCGCGCGATGATTCAGGCCGCCCGCGCCGACGGGCATATCGACGAGGCCGAACGCAAGCGCATCATCGACACCGTCGGCGAAGATGCCCCGCCCGAAGATCTTGCCACCCTGCGCGCGCTTCTCGACGCCCCAAGCGACCCCGAAGCCCTCGCCCGCGACACGCCAGAACCTCTACGCGCACAGGTCTACGGCGCGGCGCTGCTGACCATCACCGTCGACACCGACGAAGAGGCAGAATTCCTCGACCGGCTCGGCAAGGCGATGGAGCTGCCGGAAATCGCGATCAACCAGATCCACATGCAGATGGGCTTGCAGCCGCTCTACCACTAGGCCACGTTGCGCCGACCCTCGCCGCAGCGGAATTTCCCATGCCCCAGACCTCTTCCCGAGGCATCCTTCTTGCCGCCTTCGGTGCGCTTGCCCTGACCCCCGACGCGCTGCTGATGCGGCTGTCGGGAATGGACGGGCTTCAGATGCTGGGCTGGCGCGGCCTGTGCACCGGGCTGGTATTCTGGGCCGCATGGCTGCTGACAACGCAAGACCGGTCCAGCCTGCGCCGGCTCGCCAGCCCCGCCGGGCTGGTCCTCGTGTTGGCGCATTTCAGCAACGCGCTGCTGTTCCCGCTCGGCATCGCCCTTGCGCCGGTCGCCATCGTCCTGATCGCGGTCGCCTGCATGCCGGTTTCCGCCGCTCTGCTCTCGCGGCTCGTTCTGGGCGAGCCGACCAGCCGCGCCACATGGCGCACCATCGCAGCGGTGCTGACAGGCATTGCAATCGCTGTAACCGGCAGCGACGGCATGACCCTCAATGATGATGCGCTCATCGGGGCGGCTTGCGGCCTCGGTGTCGCGATGAGCCTCGCCACGACCTTCGTCACCCTGCGCCGCACCCCCGAGCTGCCACTGCTGCCGGGTCTCGGCACCGGCGCTCTGCTTGCCGGGCTCGCCGGTCTCTACGTCACCGGCCCCGCGCGGATGACCGACGGCAACGTCTCCGCCATCGTGCTGACCGGGCTGGTGATCCTGCCCGTCTCGTTCTTCGCGCTCTCCTCTGCCTCGCGCCACACTCAGGCCGCCAATGTCAGCCTGATGATGCTTCTGGAAACAGTGCTCGGCCCGATCTGGGTCTGGGCGTTTCTGGATGAAACCCCAACCGCCCGCACCCTAGCCGGGGCCGCCCTCGTGCTCAGCGCGCTTGCGATCTATCTCGCGAGGCCCCTGGTTTCTTCTGGCGTCAAATATCCCGGGGGGAGCCGAAGGCGGGGGGCAGCGCCCCCCTCTGCCCCCTGAGCAAGGCGCAAGACTCACTCCAGCGCGATGCTCACCCGCCGGTTCATCTTGCCCTTGTTTTCGATCTTGCCGATCCGAATGCGCCCGATCTCGCCAGTGCGCGCCACATGCGTGCCACCGCAGGGCTGAAGATCGACCTGATCGCGCCCCGACCCGATGCGCACCAGCCGAACCCGGCCCTGCCCACGCGGCGGCTGCACGGTCATCGTCTTGACCAGTCCCGGATTGGCGTCGAGCACCTCGTCATCAACCCAGTCACTGCTGACCACCAGATCCGCATCGACCATCTCGTTGAGCGCCCGCTGCAGCGCGTCCTTGTCGGTCGGTGGCTCGGGCATGGCGAAATCCAGCCGCCCGGTGCCCGCCGAAATCGAGCCGCCGGTCACCGGCAGTGGAATCACCACCGACAGCAGATGCAGCGCCGTATGCACCCGCATATGCCGATGCCGCCGATCCCAATCGAGATGCTGCTCGACCCGCAGCCCCACCGGCGGCAACGGCAGCGGCTCTGCCGGAACCAGCGCTACCGCACCATCCTCGGTCTTGAGCGCCGTGGCGATCTTGATCGAGCCGCCGCGCCAGTCGAGCCGCCCGCTGTCGCCCGGCTGCCCGCCGCCCTTGGCGTAGAAAATCACCCGGTCGAGCACGATGCCACCCTCGGGCGTATGCGCCACGATCTCGGCTGGCGCATCGCGCAGATAGGCATCGTCATTGTACAATAGCCGCGTCATCGTCCGCCATCTCCGTCTGCTGTGACAGCCTCGCCGCCATCGTCTCCATCGCGCCATGCCGGCATGGTGTCTTCATCCGGTCGCTGCGTCTCGGGCTCGGGTGTCCGGGCCTTCGGGGCTTGGTCTTCCGGGCGCAGCACCTCGGGATTGCGCAACCAGACATCGCGCTGCGCAAAGGGAATCTCGATCCCCTCCTCGGCGAAGCGCCGGGCAATCTCATGGCGGAACTCCGAGGCCACGATGACCTTGCGCCCGACATCCCGGATCACCGCCCGAATGACGAAATCCAGAGAGCTTTCACCGAACCCCTCAAGCGTGATGCCCGGCTCGGGGTTCAGCAGCACCATGTCATGCTGGCGTACGATGCTGCGCAGGATGTCTTCGACCCTGCGGGTGTCGGTGCCATAGGCGACGCCGACATTCACCACCACGCGTCCGATCACGTTGCCCTTGGTGAAGTTCACCACCCGTCCGGACACGAAATCCGAATTCGGCACGATCAGGTCGGTGCGGTCAAAGGTCTCGATCCGGGTCGAGCGCACCGAGATCGACTTCACGATGCCCTGCGTGCCGCCAACCTCGATCCAGTCCCCTTCGGAGATCGGGCGCTCGATCAGCAGGATGATGCCTGAGACAAAATTCGACACGATGTTCTGCAAGCCAAAACCGATGCCGACCGACAGCGCCCCAGCAACGATGGCAAGCGATGACAGATCCAGCCCCGCCGCAGTGATCGCCACCAGCGCCGCCACAAAGATCCCGACATATCCCAGCCCCGAGACGATCGCCGTCTGCCCGCCGGGATCGATCTTGGTCTTGGGCAGGATGGTGCTGCGCAGCCCGCCCTGAACCAGCCGCGTCAGCGCATAGCCGATGGCAAACACCAACACGAAGCTCAGGAAATCTCCCGGCGAAATCCGCGTCTCGCCAAAGACGAAGCCTTCGCGGAACCGCGTCCACAGTTCGGTCAGATCGGTGATGCGCGCGCCCCAGACCAGAGCCAGCAGCGGCAGCGCGCACAGACTCAGAACAAGCCCCGCCAGCACCGGCAGAAGGCTGTCGGCGCCCTGCGCGCTCTTGCCGGTGATCAATTCGTACAGATCGTTGATGAAGCGTTGCAAGACCAGCACGGCGGCAAGGATCGCCAGCGTCTGAATCGCCGGATACACCAGCGCCTTGCCGACCGCATCATAGCCGATCGCGGACATCACCGGGCCGATCAGCGCAATGGCAATGACGATCCGTCCCAGCACCCGCGCAAGCATCAGCCGGAAATGCGACTCATCCTGCATCGCCTCCTCGCCGACCCGGTCCGGGGTCATCCGGGACAGGATCTGGCCAAGCCGCGACAGCATGAGCGCGCAGAGCACCAACACCGGAAATTCAAGGATCACCTGCGTCGTGGGCGCCAGCCCGAACACCTCTCCGAGCTTTTCATGGGCGGATCGCAACACCAGAAGAACCGCGAGAATGTTGGCGTAATAACGCCCCTCGCGCCGTTGGGCCGGGCGCAGAGGCAGCGTCGCGACGTCCTCGGAATGATGAAAGGTCTGCTCAGCCAGCCAGCGCACCGTCAGCAGCGTGATGCCCCAGACCGGCAGAAGCTCGAGAATGCGTTGCCCGTTCATCCCGACGAAGCCCGTCGCACCAAGCGCGACGGTCAGCGCGATCAACCCCGCTCCCGGCAGGATGATCCCGGCGAGCGATGCCAGAAAGCCCCAGACGCCGGTGCCGCGCGCGGTGCGCTGGCGCAGCCACTCGACCAGCCGCCGGACCCAGACCGGGCCCCGGATCACCAGAAGCGCCGCCAATGCCAGCAGCAACGCGATGATCGGCAAACTGTTTCTTGCCTCGCGCTGCTTGACGTCCGAGGCGAAATTCACCCGTGTCTCGGCCCAGAGCGAGGCCATCGCGGCATTGAATTCGTGCAGCGCCCCGCCCCAGAGCGCCGGGTTCAATGGCGATGGCCCGAGTTCCAGATATTGCTGGGCCTGTCGGTTGCGCACGATCTGGTCGATCTCGCCGATCAACCCGTCGGCTTGGGTATAGGCCTCTTGCGCCCTGCGCACCGGGACCTGCAAACGCTCCAGTTCGGCCGCCAGAGAAGCGCGGCGTTCAGCGATGTCTGCCGCTTCGCTTTCGCCTTCAGCTGGTGCAGGACCCAGCGCGGCAATCTGGGATTGCAACGTCTGGATCCGCGCCGCATTGGTGCTTTCGGCCTGAAGGAAGGTGTCGCGCCAGCCTGCGACATCGCTGCGCAACGCCCCGAAGGCTTCGCTCGAGGCTTGCGCCCGTTCGATCACCTGCTCGGCGCGGTTGGCCAGCGCATTCCAGCTGTCGTAATCCAGCGTTGTGGTCTGCGCCCGCAACGCCGCGCCCGCCAGAATGGTAAGCGCGACACAAGCGGCAACCAGCCAGCGGAAAGCGACGGACATCAGTCTTCGAAGACGCCGGGGATTGAGGCGGGTGCCCGGTCAAGCCAAGGCGGAACCGGCAAGCCCTTGCCCTTGAGGAACTCGGGGTTGAACAGCTTGGACTGATAGCGGTTGCCGAAATCGCACAGGATGGTGACGATGGTGTGGCCCGGCCCCATTTCCTGCGCCATGCGGATCGCCCCGGCGACGTTGACGCCGGACGAGCCGCCAAGGCAAAGCCCCTCGTGCGAGAGCAGATCGTAGACGATGGGCAGCGCCTCGGCATCGGGGATGCGATAGTTGAAATCCGGCGTGAAGCCTTCGAGATTTGCGGTGATCCGCCCTTGCCCGATGCCCTCGGTGATCGAATCGCCGGGGTTGTCATGGCCGGTGTAGATCTTGTACAGCCCGGCGCCTTCGGGATCGGCCAGCCCGACCTTCACGCCCTTGGGTTGCAGAGCCATGCCGACGCCCGCCAGCGTGCCGCCCGAGCCCACCGCGCAGATAAAGCCATCGACCTTGCCGCCGGTCTGCTCCCAGATCTCGGGGCCGGTGGTTTCGATATGGGCCTGTCGGTTGGCGATGTTGTCGAACTGGTTGGCCCAGATCGCGCCATGCGCTTCGGTTTTCGCCAGCTCTTCGGCGAGGCGACCGGAATAGCGCACATAATTGTTGGGGTTGGCATAGGGCGCGGCGGGCACCTGCACCAGCTCGGCCCCGGCAAGGCGCAGCATGTCCTTCTTTTCCTGGCTCTGCGTTTCGGGGATGACGATGACCGTCTTGAATCCCATCGACGCGCCAACCAGCGCCAGCCCGATGCCGGTGTTGCCCGCGGTGCCCTCGACAATGGTGCCGCCGGGTTCCAGCAGGCCTTTTTCCATCGCATCGCGAATGATGAACAGCGCAGCCCGGTCCTTGACCGACTGGCCGGGATTGGCGAACTCGGCCTTGCCGAGGATGGTGCAGCCGGTCATCTCGCTGGCCTTGCGCAGCTTGATGAGCGGTGTGTTCCCGATGGCCTCGGCCAGATCCTGTGCAACCCGCATGGGTTCCCCTTCCTCTTCGCTTCGAAGCACAGGTTTAGGCGGCGCGCAGGGCAAACTCAAGCGCCGCTTGGGGCAAACCCGCGCGACGCGCCGCTCACGATTGCGCGCGGATCGCGTCGCGGTGGCGGGCCAGCCACAGCAGCATGCCCGCCAGAGGCACCACGTTGATCTCGCCGCTGTCGACCAGCGCCATGGCATGATCGAAGCTGATCACGTGGTTGCGGATATCCTCATGTTCCTCGTCAAGCCCGGACAGGCCGTTATCGGCTGCGGACAGCGAACAGATGCCAAGAAAGCAGTGATAGAATTCGGTGGTGTAACCGGGCGAGGCATAGCCGCCCATGATCGGGCGCAGCTCGCGGATGTCTAGCCCGGCCTCTTCGCGCGCCTCGCGCAGGGCGCAGGTTTCGGGTGTCTCGCCCGCATCGACCAGCCCGGCGGGCGGCTCGAGCACCGACGGGAACGGATCGCCGCGCATATAAGTGCCATAGCGCAGCTGCTCGACAAGCAGCACCCGGTCCGTCTCCGGATCATAAGGCAACACCAGCGCCGCGTCATAGGTGACAAAGCTTTCGCGGCCGAAGGTTTCCGACATGGCACCGTCAAAGCGCTGGTGGCGCAGATCGAACGCCCGCATCCTGAAAAAGCCTTCGAATCCGGGCCGCTCGCGCACCAGTTCGACGGTATCGCGCCCGCGCCCCGAGCGCAGCGTGTGAGGCGCGCTGTTCTGCGCAAGGATCTGCGCCCATGCACGGGCGGCGATGAAGCTGCGCAGCGCTGCGGTCTCGTCGCGCGGAGCCTTGCCAAAGCGCGCCATGACCTCGCGCGCGGTGGCGCAGGCCAGCTTGCCCCACTCGGCGGTCCAGCCCTCTAGCGAAAAGGGCGCGGCCTCCGGCGCCGGCTCCGTCACCGCGACCAGCGCGCGCAGCGTGCCCTTGCCAAGGCGCACGTCCAGTTCGCGAAAGCCATCCGCCGTTCCGGCAAGCCAGTAATCGAGCCGCGCCAGCTCCTCTTCGGGAACATCCGGGATCAGCAGCCCCTCGGCCTTTGCCCTCGCTTCGGGGCGCAGCACGGTTTCTGCCGGGGCGCCAGAATCGCAACCTACGGCGAAGCCATCCAGCGTCGCGGGCAGGCACACCGGATCGCGCCCTAGCACGATCGACAACAGCGGAGAGTGGCACAGGGTGCCGAAAACGAACAGATCGGGCAAGACTGGATCCTTCTTGGTGCCGTGCGGGCCCCGGTCTCAGCGCCAGTGGCGCGAGGCGATCTCGGGCAGGAAGCCGGTCACCACCGCCCCGATCACCATCAACATGATGAACCCGGTATTGAGCAGCAGCGCGCCATATTCAACCGCGATTTCAAAGATCGCGGCAAAGGCATCCAGCGCGCCACTATAGCGATGCTTCATCGCCAGATCGACCATTTCGACGGTGGAATGCAGCAGCAGCACCCAGATCAGCGCCGCCACAACGCCGGTAAACCCATGCGAGATGGCAGCGGCGGTGCCCCGCCCGGCCCGCGGCCCGACGATGATCCAGCCGCACAGAAACCCGATGAGGGTGTTGATATACGGGAACATGCCGAAATGCTCGCGCTCGGGCATCAGGCCCATCACGTAATCCGACCCCAGCCATGCCAGCCCCGACAGACACAGGGCAGCGATCATGCGAGCGGCAGTGAACATGTGAAATGGCTTTCGAAAAACGCGCGATGTGGTAGCGTAAACGTCTGAGAAAAAACCCGCAACCACATGCAATTCCCGCAGGAATGATCCGCGCACCTTGTGTCCTGCGGGCGACAGCCGCCTAGAAGTCGCGGTTCTCGTAGGCGTCGAGCGCCGCCTTGCGGCCATCCTCGGCCGTGACCACCGGAGGGGGGTAGTCGTCTTGCGCGCGCATCGCCCAGCGTTCGGGAATCGCGTCGAAATAGCTTTGCGCCGTGGCGGGCGGGTTGCGCTGGCCCTCGGCGATCCAGCGGTTGACGTAGGCGCAATCGGGGTCGAATTTCTCGCGCTGGGTGATCGGGTTGAACACCCGGAAATACGGCGCGGCGTCGGGGCCACAGCCAGCGGTCCATTGCCAGCCAAGCGCGTTCGAAGCCGGATCCCAGTCGGTGAGGCAGTCATCGAACCACGCCTGCCCGATCCTCCAGTGGCACATCAGATGCTTGGTGAGGTAGCTGGCAACGATCATCCGGGCGCGGTTGTGCATGCGCCCGGTGACATACATCTCGCGCATCGCCGCATCGACAAAGGGAATACCGGTGCGCGCGCGTTTCCACGCGATGACCTCGACGCGACGCTCGTCCTCGTTCCAGGGGAAGGCCCGCCAGTCCTCGCGCCAGTTGCTGTCGAGGATATGCGGCGTGTGCCACAGCAGGTGCCAGGCAAAATCGCGCCAGACCAGCTCCTTGACCCATGTTTCAGCGCCATCCTTGCCGGCCTGCATGGCGCGCTGCCCGGCGTGCCAGCATTGCGCCGGGCTGATTTCGCCCAGCGACAGGTTTTCCGACAGCATCGAACAACCATCGATCGCCACCATATTGCGTCCGGTCTTGTAATCGGCAATGGCATCGCGCGCGAAACTGGCCAGCCGTTGCTGCGCTGCGGCCTCGCCGACCTGCTGATAGGGCGCGCAGATCGCCGCCCCCCGCCGCATCTCCGCGCCAAGCTGCCAATCCTCCAGCGTGTCGCTGCCCGGCCATGTCTCGGGAGATTTGAGCGAGGACGGCGCCGTAAGGGGCTGCGCCACCTCGCGGCCCTGCACCGCGCGCCAATAGGGCGAATAGACCTTGTAATAGCCGCCCTGCTTGGTCTCGACCGTCCACGGTTCGAACAACAGATGACCCAGAAAGCTTTCAACCTTCAGGCCGCGGTCCTTCAGCGCCCCCTTTACGGCAGTGTCACGCTCAACCGAGGCCGGATCATAGGCGCGCTGCCACAGCACGGTGTCGGCGCCGGTCTCATCCACCAGCGCCTCGAGCACCTCGCGCGCCGGGCCAGCGCGCAGGATCAGGCGGCTGCCCTTGTCCTTCAGCGCCTGCGCATAGGCATCAAGGCCGAGGCCCAGCCGCCATTTCGGCGCGGCGCCCAGTGCATCGACCGTATGATCGCGGATGAACACCGGGATCACCGGGCGCCCGGTGCCTGCCGCCTGCGTTAGCGCAGCGTGATCGGTCAGCCGCAGATCGCGGCGGATCCAGACGAGGATGGGGGCTTGGGACATGACGCTCTCCTTGGGCTGTGCTGCCAGATAGCGCGCGCCCTGCCCCGTCAAGCTCAGAGCACGGCGTCCAGCGCCTTGAGCAGCTTTTCCACCTCGTCCGGCGCGGTGTAATGCACAAAGGACAGCCGCAGCACGCCCTTGTCCAGATCGACGCCCATCCCCGACAGCGGGCGCACCGCGTAGAAATCGCCGCCCCCCGCCATGATGCCATGCTGCGCCAACCCGCGCGCGACCTCTTCGGCGGGGCGTTGCAGCGCCACGGCGATGGTGGGCGCACGGTTTTCCGCCTGCGCCGGCCCAAGCAGCCGCACCGAATTCTTTGCATCGAGGTAATCGAGCAGCGGCTGCATCAGCGCCACCTCGTGGGCGTGCATCAGCCCGGCGACCTCGCGCGGGGACACGCCCTGATGCGCGGCCAGCCCTTCGATGTAATCGACCATTCCCGCGCAGGCAGCGATTTGCGCGTGATCCGGCCCGGCGGGGGTGAATTTCTTGTAAAGCGTGTCGCCGTTGAAGCTGTGCCCCTGATTGGGCAGCAATTCTGCCAGCGCCCGGCGGATCGCCATGATGCCCTGATGCGGGCCGTAGGTCTTGTAGGCGGAAAACAGGTAGATGTCGCAGCCCAGCACATCCAGATCGGGCAGCCCGTGCGGCGCATAGCTGACCCCGTCAACGCAAACCCAGGCCCCGGCAGCATGGGCCAGCGCGGTGATCTCGGCCACCGGGTTGATCTCGCCCACCACGTTGGAGCAATGTGGAAAGCACACGAGGCGCACGCTTTCATCCAGCAGGTTTTCCAGCGCGGCCGGGTCGAGATGCCCGGTCTGCGGGTCGATCTTCCATTCGCGCACCTCGATGCCGTGATCGGCAAGGCGGCGCCACGGGCCGGAATTGGCCTCGTGGTCCTGATTGGTGACGATGATCGCCTCGCCGGGCTGCATTGCCTGCCGCACCGCCTGCGCCAGAACATAGGTATTCTGCGTGGTCGAAGGGCCAAAGCTCAGCTCATCGGGGGCGATGTTCATCAGCGCCGACAGGCGGGTGCGCGCCTCGTCCATCTCGGCGCCACCCGCTTCCGAGGCCGGGTATGGCGCATAGGGCTGCACCTTGCGCTGCTGGTAAAACCGCGTCAGCCGGTCGATCACCGGCTGGCAGGCATAAGAGCCACCCGCGTTCTCGAAGAACGCCCAGCCTTGCAGCGAAGGTTCGGAAAAGGCGGGGAATTGCCCGCGCACATAGGTCAGGTCCAGCATGGTGCCTCCGCTCGATTTGCGCCGTACAAGAGCGGTGATCGGCAGGGGCGTCAAGCGCCGCCACATAGAAAAACGCGCGGGCCAGATAGCCCGCGCGTCGGTGTTTCGCAAAATGCCGAACCGCTTACAGCCGGCGTTCCGCCTGCAGGCCGCGCCAGATGGCGTAGCACATCATCAGCAGCACCACGGTGAACGGCAATCCGGTCGAGATCACCATCGCCTGTAGCGCCCCAAGGCCACCGCCGATCAGCAGCACGATGGCAACGGCGCCCTCGAAGATGCACCAGAATACCCGCTGCGGCACCGGCGCGTCGACCTTGCCGCCAGCGGTGATCGTATCGATCACCAGCGAGCCGGAATCCGACGAGGTGACGAAGAACACGATCACCAGCACGATGGCGATCACCGAGGTGATCGACGACAGCGGCAGCCCTTCGAGCATCGCGAACAGCGAGATCGGCGGGTTGTAGCTATCGATGACCTGCGCCTTGACCAAGCTGTTTGCCGGGTCGGCCAGCACCTGCTCGATGGCAGCGCCGCCAAAGGTCGCCATCCACAGAATGCAGACCAGCGAGGGGATCAGCAGCACGCAGGTGACGAATTCACGCACCGTGCGCCCGCGCGACACCCGCGCGATGAACATGCCGACGAAGGGCGACCAGCTGATCCACCACGCCCAGTAGAAGGTGGTCCAGCCGTGCATGTAGCCGGTGTCGTCGCGGCCGAACGGATTCGACAATGGAACAATGTCCTGAACATAGCCCAAAAGCCCCTCGAGGAACTCGCGGAAGATCACCCCGGCGCCCGCAGCGAACAACACGAAGATCAGCAGCAAGGCGGCGATGCCCATGTTGATCTCGGACAGCACCTTGACGCCGCCATCAAGCCCGCGCAGCACCGAGACCAGCGCAACGGCGGTGATGCCGGTGATCAGGATCACCTGAACCGTGGTGTTGACCGGAATGCCGAAGACATGTTCAAGCCCCGCATTGGCCTGCTGCGCGCCAAAGCCCAGCGACGTGGCCAGACCGAAGAGCGTGGCAAACACCGCGATGATGTCGATGACATGCCCGACCCAGCCCCAGACGCGCTCGCCGAAGATCGGGTAAAAGGCCGAGCGGATAGTCAGCGGCAGACCCTTGTTGTAGGAAAACAGCGCCAGCGCCAGCGCCACCACGGCGTAGATCGCCCAAGGGTGCAAGCCCCAGTGATAGATCGTCGCCGCAAGGCCCATCTTGCGCGCCGCATCGACGTTCTCCGGGATCAGCGTGCCATCTTCGGCAAAGGGCGAAGGCACCCCAAGCGGGGACGAGATCGCCATGTGATAGACCGGCTCCAGCACACCAAAGAACATCAGGCCGATGCCCATACCGGCGGCAAACAGCATCGCGAACCAGCCAAGATAGGTGTAATCCGGCTGCGCATCGGCGCCGCCCAGCCGCACCTTGCCCACCGGCAACACGATCAGCGCAAGGCAGAACAGCACAAAGATGTTCGCCGCGCCCATGAAGAACCAGTCGAAGGTCGAGGTCAGGGCCGGCCGCAGCCAGCCGAAAAAGGCGTTTGCCTGCTCGGGCAGCGCCAATGCGTAAAACACGAAGGCGATGACCGCCACCGCCGAAATCGCAAAGACCGGATTGTGGATATCCAGTCCGATCGGCCCGATCTGGGCCTCGTAATTGTCCTGACCGATCTCGTAATCCGTATCGATCAGGCCGGACGGGCCATCCGGTTCCGGTATGCCCTGTCCCCCAGAAGTGTCAGCCATTGCGGCGTCCCCTTTTTTGCTTGTTGTTTTGGTTTCATCGGGCGTCATGCAGCGCCCGGTCTGCCGCCGTTCCAAGACCGGCGGATGTTGTCTTCAGCGCACCACCATGACCGTGACTTTGGCATGGCTGGCGATGCTGCCGCCATTTGACGGCCAGATGTAATCCGACACGTTGGGCACATGGCTGGCCATGACCACCAGATCCGCGTCAGTGTCAGCGACAGCCTTCAGCAAGGTCGGATCCAGATCGATCGTGGGATCGTGGCTGATCACGGCATGAGATTCCGCCGTGATCCCCTGCGCCGCGCCTTGGCTTTCGGCAAACTCTGCCAGCTTTGCAGCGAATTCTTCGGGATTATGCGCCAGCGCGCTTGGCGTGGCACTGCTCACGGCGACATAGACAACCGTCGCGCCGTGCAGTTTGGCCATGTCGGCTGCGCATGTCAGGGCCTTGTCCAGGCGATCCACATGCGACAGGTCGACCGGCACCATGATGCGTTTGAACACTGTCCACTCCCTGTTTGTTTGCGACGCCCTCATCCGGGAAGGGTCTGCTCCCGCGACGTGTCGGGTTGTCGTCTGGGCTGGCGCTTTACCTGTGGCAAAGCTCGAGAGAGGCAAGCCTAACCCGAAATGGGGGGTGACTTCAAACCGGCCGGACAGAACTGACTGGAAGACGACGGGAAATGCTGCGGTTCAGCGGCGCATCCGCGACTGGTCTGACGCAACACCGGGGGTTGGGTTCGCGAGCAGGCCGGCCTCGCACTGGCCTTGCGCCATCGCGCGATGCGCTCCCGGCACCGCGCTGCGCGTGCAGCAGGCGGCAACCCCGGTAACGCAGCAGGCGCGCACGGGATACGCGCCTGCTCATGGGCCGCTGGTCGGCAGGAAAGCCACCAGCCCGGTTTATTCCGGCATCCAGTCAGGCGTTGACGTCGACGACAACGCGCCCCTTGATCTGCCCCTTGAGAATCTGCGCCCCGAGGTCTGGAAGATCCCCAAGCCCGGCAGGATGCACCATCGCCTCGAGCTTCTCCATCGGCAGATCCAAGGCAATCCGCGTCCAGGCCCGCTGCCGGTTCTCGAATGGCTGCATGACGCTGTCGATGCCCAGAAGGTTCACCCCGCGCAGCAGGAACGGCACCACGCTCGCGGGCAGTTGTGCGCCGCCCGCAAGCCCCACCGCCGACACCGAGCCGCCATACATCATCTGCCCCAGCACCCGTGCCAGCATCGCGCCGCCCACCGCATCAACACAGCCCGCCCATGTTTCGCTTTCCAGCGGGCGCTTGACCGTCTCGGCCAGATCGGCGCGCGGCACGATCTGCGTAGCGCCAAGCCCGCGCAAATAGTCTTCCTGCTCGGGACGTCCGGTCACAGCGGCGACCTCGTAGCCAAGCGCCGCCAGCAGCGCCGTCGCCACCGAGCCCACGCCGCCCGCCGCTCCGGTCACCAGCACCGGGCCCTTGCCGGGCACCAGCCCATGATCCTCTAGCGCCATCACCGCCAGCATCGCGGTGAACCCCGCCGTGCCCACCGCCATCGCGGCGCGGGTGCCCAGCCCCTCGGGCAGCGGCACCAGCCAGTCCGCCTTGACCCGCGCCTTTTGCGCATAGCCGCCCCAGCGCACCTCGCCAACGCGCCAGCCGGTCAGCACCACCTTGTCGCCCGGCTTGAAGCGCGCATCCGACGACGACTCGACCGTGCCGGCAAAGTCGACGCCCGGCACATGCGGATAGGTGCGCACCAGACCGCCGCCCGGCCCAAGGCATAGCCCATCCTTGTAATTCAGCGTCGAATATTCGACCGCGACGGTCACGTCGCCTTCGGGCAGATCATCCAGCCCGATCTCGCGCAGACTGGCCGAGGTCTCTCCGTCCTCGGTCTTCTCCACCATAAGCGCCTTGAACATGGTCATCTCGCAACCCTCCCTTTCATGGTTCCAACGTTCAGCAATCAGCCCGGCTTCAAAGCCAGGGCCCGTCTTCGGGCATGAAGACCAGATCGGTGACCCAGCCTTTGCCCCCCGCCGCTGTCAGCATCGCGTGGACCTGCCCGCGATGATGCGCCTGATGGTTGAACATATGCAGCACGCATTGCGCCATCGGCCGGACCTGCTCGCGCCCCGTCGCCCCCGAATACCAGCGCAAATCGCCGCGCAGCGACACCGATCGCAGCCCTTCGACCCAAAGCACCAGCCGCGCATCGGTCCGGAAGCGCTCGGCGCTCCACGCCGACAGGGTGGGCATCATCTGCGTGCTCTCAGGGATGCCACCCTCGGGCTTTGGCCAGCCCGCAAAGCGGCTCATCCAGAGTTGATCGGCCCAAAGCATATGGTTCACCGTGGCAAGGATCGAACCGAAATGCGCGCCCCGGTCGACATGCAGGGCCGCAACGGGCAGCGCCTCGAGCGCCGTCTTCATTTCGCGGTTCTGCCAGCCGTTGTAGCGGGCCAGCATCGTCACGTCTTCCAGATTTGGCATCTGGCCACCTCCGCTTTGGGCACCAAGCAAGCTTGGCGCTGGACAACCAATTGTCCGACAATTAAACAGGCCCTCATGCCGCCTGCAACCCCAAGCAAACCAGACCGCTCCAGTACGATCGCCTCTGCCCTTCGAAATGCCATTGTCGAGGGCAGGCTGGTGGTCGGCGACCGCCTGCCGTCCGAGGCCGAACTGGCCGAACAATTCGCTGTCTCGCGCTCGACGGTGCGCGAGGCGCTCAAGCGGCTTGCGGCGCAATCGCTGATCCGCACCCAGCGCGGCGCCACCGGCGGGGCGTTTGTAAACCACCTATCCTATGACGCCGCCCACGCCCAGCAGATCACCACCGGGGTGCTGCTGCTGTCGATGAACACCATTGGCTTTGATGTCGCCTGCGAAGCGCGCTTTGCGATGGAGCGCGCCTGCGCCCCGCTGGCTTGCGCACGGCGCAGCGAGGACCACCTGCAAGCGATGCAGGCCGAGATCGCCCGCCAATCCGACCCGGCGCTCAGCGACGAGGCGTTCTGTGCCTCGGACGTGGCGTTTCACCGGGCGCTGGTGGATGCGGCCGGCAATCCGGTGCTGTCATGGCAACTGGCGGGCGCCATCGAGGCGATGCAGCCCTTGATGAACATGATCACGTTTACCGCGCGTGACCGGGCACGCATCGTTGCCCTGCACAGCCGCATCGCAGCGGCCGTGCGGTCGATGGAGGCCGCCGCCTGTGACGCCGCTCTGCGCGATCTTGAAACCTACACCGTCGAGGTCCACGCGGCAGTGATGGCGCGCCGCGCCTTGATGGCCCGTGCCACCTGACAAACCCGGACCATCACCGCCCCGCCGCCTGAGCGGATCTTCGGCGCGCCAACCACCGCCACCCCTTACGCAGTATTGGGTATTCACAGCGGTGTGATCCGCCGGTAGCGTATCACACCGGCGGCAAAAACCCGCCAGTCGCGCCCTTGGGAGGGGGAGCGTCATCCAGGGGATCAGAGGGAGGAGACCCATGAAAAACCTTTTTGCAGCCGCCGCAGCGGCGTCTTTTGTCGTGGCCGGATCGGCTGGCGCGCAAGAAACCTTTGAAATGACCAGCGGTTATGCCGAGAACCTGCCGATCCTCGGCACGGCCTCCGTCACCTTCGTAGAAAAGATCAACTCGATCTCGACCGAGGTCGAATTCGAGCATTTCAACCCCGGCGAGCTGGTACCCGCGCTTGAAATGCTCGACGCCACCTCGAACGGATCGGTCGATGCGGCCTATTCGACCTCCGGCTACTGGCAGGGCAAGATGCCTGCCGCGGGCCTGTTCGCCGCCGTGCCCTTTGGGCCGGAGCCGGGCGAGATGCTGGCGTGGATGCTTTATGACGACGGTCTGAAATATTTCCAGCAGATGTACGACGACAACGGCTACAACGTGAAGGTGCTGCTCTGTGGCATGTACGCGCCGGAGACCTCGGGTTGGTTCAAGAAAGAGATCAACTCGATGGACGATCTCAAGGGCCTCAACATGCGTTTCTTCGGCCTTGGCGCCGAGGTGATGGCCAAGCTTGGCGTGTCGACCTCGCTGCTGGCAGGGGGCGATATCTTCCCGGCGCTGGAACGCGGCGCGATTGATGCGACTGAATTTTCCATGCCACTGGTCGATGCCAACCTCGGCTTCTACAACATCGCGAAATACAACTACTTCCCCGGCTGGCACCAGCCCTCGACCATGTTCGAGCTGTTGATCAACAAGGACAAGTGGGAAGACCTCGACGAGATCGCGCAGAACCAGATAGAAGTCGCCTGTATGGCCAACCTCGCCGACAATTTCGCCGAGGGCGAGGCCAAGAACTTCCCCGCGATGAAGTCCAACGTCGAAGAGCACGGCGTGCAGATCAAGCAATGGAACGAGGAACAGCTTCAGGCCTTTGAAACCGCATGGCTCGAAGTCGCCGGCGAGCTGGCGGCCGAGGATGCGTTCTTCGCCGAGGTCTGGGACGATCTTCAGGAATTCCGCGAGGGCTACAAGCTCTGGGGCAACAACATCTACCTGCCGCGCCCCTATACCTCGGTCGCTGACAAGTAATTCCTACCCGAACAATCGATCAAACCGGGGCAGCGACGTTGCCCCGGTCTTCAGTCTGCGCAGGGGGAGGCGCACACGATGAGCGAGCAGACAGAGGTGGTGGCCGCGATCAGCGACCCCGGAGAAATCGGACGCGCCGAGCATAACCGGGGCGATCGTTTCGTGATCACCGTCGGCAACGCGGCGGCGCTGCTGTTTCCCATCCTGATGACGGTGATCTGCGCCCAGGTGATCCTGCGGCAGGCCGGGCACAATCAGGCGTGGATGGACGATCTGCAATGGTGGCTTTACGGCGCGGCGGTGCTGATGGGCATCGCCTATGCGGTGGTGACCAACAGCCATGTGCGGGTCGATATCCTTTATGACAATTTCGAAAAGAAAAAGCGCATCCGCATCGATATTTTCGGGCTGGTCTGGCTGTTCCTGCCGTTCATCCTCCTGTGCTGGGACGTGACGCTGGATTACGCGCTGACCTCGATCCGCGCCCGCGAGGGCTCTGACAGCCCCAACGGTCTGCACAATCTGTGGCTGCTCAAGAGCTTCATGAATATCGCGTTCATCTTCATCGCTATCGCGGTGTGGTCGGTCTATGTGCGGCTGCTCGGGCAGCTGACCCGCCCGGCGCTGTGGAAACAGCTGTTCTGGGCGTTTCCATCGGTGGCCTATGCGGTCAATCTTGCGCTGTATTACGCCCTTTTCGGCGTGCTTTATGCCACGCGCGATCCCGAGATGAGCGCCCGTGACGTCGGCCGCCTGCCCGCCTTTGGTGAGATCGAATTCGGCCCGCACGAGATGCGATACACCGTGCTAGCCGCATTGCTGCTGACGGCGCTGCTGATCGTGCTGGCCCGCGCGCTTGCGAAAAAGGACGCCTGACATGGACTGGCTGACCATCAACGAAATCGCCGTCGCGGCGATGTTCGTCACCTTCATCTGGATGCTGTTCCGGGGCATTCCCGTGGCGTTTGCGCTGGTCGGGGTGTCGCTGGTGTTTGTGCTGATCGCCGAGATCTTCCTTGACCCCTATCGCAGCGTGTTTCGCGGCATCATCGAATTCGACCGCACCGGCATTGATTATCGCAAGCTGCAGGCGCTATCGGGGCGGATCTTTGGCAACACCATCAAGAACCCGGTGCTCGTGGCGCTGCCGATGTTCATCTACATGGGGCTGATGCTCGACCAGTCCGGCGTGGCGCAGCGGATGATGCACGCGATGCAAAAGCTGTTTGGCGGGCTGCGCGGCGGGCTATCGCTGACGGTGCTGCTGATCGGCATCATCCTTGCCGCCTCGACCGGGGTGATCGGCGCATCGGTAACGCTGCTCGGGGTGATGGCGCTGCCCGCGATGATGGCGCAGAATTATTCCAAGCCCATCGCCACCGGCACCATCGCCAGCGCCGGCACGCTTGGCATTCTGATCCCGCCGTCGATCATGCTGGTGATCATGTCGGACCAGCTGGCGATCAGCTTGGGCGATCTGTTCATGGGGGCGCTGTTTCCGGGGCTGATCCTTGGGGCGCTTTATATCCTGTTCATTGTGATCTACGGCCTCGTCTCGCCCGACTCCATGCCTGCGCCCGCCGCCGCGCAGCGCGCCGGGGCCGCCGAGCTGAAGGAGGTGGCTGTGGCGGTAGTGCCGCCAATGTTCCTGATCCTGTTGGTGCTGGGCTCGATCTTTGTCGGCCTTGCCACGCCGACCGAAGCCTCGGGCCTTGGCGCAATGGGCGCAACCCTTCTGGCGCTGGCCAATCGCAAGCTGAACTGGAAGGTGTTCCGCGAGGTGGCGCGCTCGACCCTCAACACATCGGGCTATATCGTCGGCATCTTCCTTGCCGCGAATTTCTTTGCCTATGTGCTGCGCCGCTATGGCGGTGACGAGATCGTGCAGGAGCTGGTGCTCTCGGCCTTCGACAGCCCCTACATGACCGTGGGGTTCATCCTGTTCATCGTGTTCTGCCTTGGCTTCCTGCTGGACTGGATCGAGATCACCATCATCATCATGCCGCTGATGCTGCCGATCATTCAGGGGCTGGAACTGGCGGTGCCCGGCTTTGATCAGGTGCGCGATCCGCAGGTGGTGTGGTTCGCTATCCTTGTGGCGGTGACCTTGCAGACCTCGTTCCTGACGCCGCCTGTGGGCTTTGCGCTGTTCTACCTCAAGGGGGTGTGCCCGCCGGGGGTGTCGCTGGCGCATATCTACCGGGGCATCATCCCCTTCGTGATGCTTCAGCTTCTGGGCCTGTTCATCGTCTTCGAGTTCCCGGCGCTGACCACGTGGCTGCCGTCGGTGGCCTACGGCAACTGACGCACCAAGGGGGGGGGCCGCGCGGCCCCCCATTACATCTGGCGAAACACCTGCGGCAGCATTTCGGGCAGATCCTCGGCGATCAGGCCGGGACCAAAGGCGCGGGCGGCCTCGACATGCAGCCACGCCCCGGCGCAGGCGGCGCGAAATGGCGGCAGGCCGCGCGCCATCAGCCCGGTGATCATCCCCGCCAGCACATCGCCAGACCCTGCCGTCGCCAGCCACGGCGCGGCGCGCTCGCGCACCGCCGCGCTCACCGAGACCCGCCCGTCCGGCCCTGCGATCACCGTATCGGGCCCCTTGAGCAGCAGCGTGCAGCCCGCCCGCCGCGCCGCCTCGCGCGCGGCATCGACGCGGCCAAAGGCAGGCCCGGTGTCGGGCGTCGCCGCCAGCCTATCGCCAAGATCGGGAAACAGCCGCGCGAATTCGCCGCCATGCGGGGTCAGCACCACATCGTCATGCAGCAGATCGAACAGTTCTTCGGGATCGCCCGCAAAGGCGCTGAGCGCATCGGCGTCCAGCACCGTGGTCCGCGCCGCATCAAGCGCCACCGGCACGAGGGTTCGCGCACGCTCTGCCCCCAGCCCCGGCCCGAGACACAGCGCGTTCAGACGGGGGTCCTGCAACAGCGCCTCCAGCGCCGCGTCATCGTCGACCCGGCGCAGCATCAGCGCGGAAATCTGCGCCGCGATCTCGCTCTGCGCTGCGCCGGGTGCGGCCAGCGTCACCAGTCCCGCGCCGATGCGCAGCGCCGCCCGCGCCGCCAGCCGCGCCGCGCCAGTGCGGCCAAAGCCGCCCGTCACCACCAGCGCGTGACCATAGCCGTATTTATGCCCGGACAGCTTGAGCAAGCCCGCAGGGGCGCTCACCTGTTCCACCCGCTCGGCGCGGGGCGGACGTTTGCGGCGCTCTTCCAGACCGATGGGGCAAATCACCACCTCGCCGCAATGATCCGGGCCGTCGGCCAGCACATGGCCCAGCTTCATCGCGTGAAAGGTGACGGTCAGGTCGGCCTTCGCTGCCGCCGCCTCGATCCGACCGGGCAGACCGATATAGCCCTCATCATGCAGCGCCCGTCCGCTGTCGCTGCAAATGCCACTCGGCAGGTCGATGGCCACGATCAGCGGCGTCCAGTCGGGGCGCGCGTCAGGGGGCATCGAGGCGCCCTGCCCGCGCATTTCCGCAAGGTCCAGTAGCACCGACTCCAGCCCCCGGATCGGGCGGCGCAGCCCGGTGCCGAACAGCGCATCGACCACCAGCGCCGCGCCGCACCGCGACGGCTCGAACCCGGCCTCCAGCGGGCGCACATCGCCAAGCGCACGCCAACGCTCGTACATTGCCCGCGCATCGGGCGGCAGGCGGGCCGCCTCGCCATAGAGATACAGCTCGATCTGCCAGCCCAGATCCGCCAGCAACCGCGCCACCACGAATCCGTCTCCGCCATTGTTTCCCGGCCCGCACAGCACCACGGCGCGATGCCCCGGCACCGCCAGTTCGGGCCAGCGCGCCAGAACCGCCCGCACCACGCCCGCCCCCGCACGCTCCATCAGGTCCAGCCCCGACACCTCCCCCGAGGTCATCGCGGCGGTCTCGATTGCCCGCATCCGGGCCGCCGTCAGCAGGTCTGCCATGAAGCCTCCAAAAGTGTTTTCATTTTGCCCACCTTTTAATCTGGTTGCACATAATTGATGCAGAGCCTAGAAATCGCCCTATGCACCCCCTGCCCCCTTTCGCTATCACATTGTAGCGGCTCGGCATAAATGATCTGGCAGGGTCCGACACGGGAACACGAGGAGAGAGAGACCATGAAAAAGGTCGAGGCGATCATCAAGCCGTTCAAGCTCGACGAGGTCAAAGAAGCCTTGCAAGACGCAGGTATTCAGGGACTCTCGGTCCTCGAGGTGAAGGGTTTCGGCCGGCAGAAGGGCCACACCGAGCTGTATCGCGGCGCGGAATATGTGGTTGATTTCCTTCCCAAGGTGAAGATCGAAGTCGTACTTGACGACGACCAGGTCGATGCCGCCGTAGAGGCGATCATCGGCGCGGCAAAAACCGACAAAATCGGCGATGGCAAGATCTTTGTCAGCCCCGTGGAACAGGCGATCCGTATCCGCACCGGCGAATCCGGATCTGACGCGCTCTGAGCGCGCAGCACCAACACACCGGACCCTAATAATTCAACGAAAGGGAAGATGGGAATGAGCACCAAGGATGTCATCAAGCTGATGAAAGACGAAGAGGTCGCGTACCTCGACGTCCGCTTTACCGACCCGCGCGGCAAGCTTCAGCACGTGACCGTCATTGCCGACGAAGTCGACGAGGATTTCCTCGAAGAGGGCTTCATGTTCGACGGCTCGTCCATCGCGGGCTGGAAGTCGATCGAAGCGTCCGACATGAAACTGATGTTCGATCTCGACAGCGTCTACATCGACCCGTTCTATGCCGAGAAAACGCTGTGCGTGCATTGCTCGGTCGTCGAGCCCGACACCGGCGAAGCCTATGACCGCGACCCGCGCGGCACCGCGCAGAAGGCCGAGGCTTATCTGATCTCCTCCGGGATCGGTGATGTGGCCTACATGGGCCCCGAAGCCGAATTCTTCCTGTTCGACGACGTGAAATATTCCGTTTCGCCGAACAAGGTCTCCTACGAGGTCGATGCCGATCACGCCGCGTGGAACACCGGCGCCGAATTCGAGATGGGCAACCTGGGCCACCGCCCGACCTACAAGGGCGGCTATTTCCCGGTGAACCCGATGGACGACGGCCAGGACATCCGCTCCGAAATGCTGTCGACCATGAAGCGCATCGGCATGAAGGTCGACAAGCATCACCACGAGGTGGCAACCTCGCAGCACGAGCTGGGTATGATCTTCGGCTCGCTGACCAAGCAGGCCGACGAGCTGCAGAAGTACAAGTACATCATCCACAACGTCGCACAGGCCTATGGCCGCTCGGCCACGTTCATGCCCAAGCCGATCGCTGGCGACAACGGGTCGGGGATGCACGTGAACATGTCGATCTGGAAGGACGGCAAGCCGCTCTTCGCAGGCGACAAATACGCCGACCTGTCGCAGGAAGCGCTGTACTACATCGGCGGCATCCTGAAGCACGCCAAGACGCTGAACGCCTTCACCAACCCGTCGACCAACAGCTACAAGCGCCTGATCCCCGGCTTCGAAGCCCCGGTTCTGCGCGCCTATTCGGCCCGCAACCGGTCGGGCTGCGTCCGGATCCCGTGGAGCGAGTCGCCCAAGGCCAAGCGCGTCGAAGCGCGTTTCCCCGATCCCGCTGCGAACCCCTACCTGTGCTTCGCAGCGCTTCTGATGGCCGGTCTTGACGGCATCAAGAACAAGATCGATCCGGGCGAGGCGATGGATAAGAACCTGTACGACCTGCCCCCCGAAGAGCTGGCCGACATCCCGACCGTCTGCGGCTCGCTGCGCGAGGCACTCGAGGCGCTCAAGGCCGATCACGAGTTCCTGCTTGCAGGCGACGTATTCACCAAGAGCCAGATCGAGGGCTACATCGAGCTCAAGATGGAAGAGCTGATCGCCTACGAGCACACGCCGCACCCGGTGGAATACAGCATGTACTACAGCTGCTGATCCGGTATCCGGACCAGCAACGTGAAGGGGCGCCCCATCCGGGCGCCCCTTTTGCATGGGATGCCTCTGGCAAGGGTCGCCATTGCGCTCCACACACCGCGCATGGGATGAAAACCTTTTTGACGCCGCCCGTTCCCGCGCTACCGTCGAGCCAGTTCATTCTGACCGGAGACCACCGAATGCCCCGTCCCCTGTTGCGCGCCGCCGCTGTCTTGTTCGCCCTTGCGGCCACCGGCCCGGCCCTTGCCGCGGGCTGCGGCAATACCTCGGGCGGGTTCAACGCCTGGAAGCAGGAGTTCGCCGCCGAGGCGCAGCGCGCCGGGGTGGGCCAGCGCGGCATTCAGGCGCTGATGGGGGCAAGCTATTCTCAGGGCACGATCAACGCTGATCGCAACCAGAAGGGCGTGAAATATGCCCTGAGCGATTTCATCCGCATCAGGCTTGGGTCTGTCGACGGCTTCGCTGCGCAAGGGCGCAAGCGGCTGGCGGCGGATCGCGACTTTTACCGGGCGATCGAACAGCGCTACGGTGTGCCCGCGGGCATCCTCATCGCCATTCACGGCATGGAAACCGGGTTCGGGCGCAACATGGGATCGACCCCGGTTGTGTCGTCGATCACCACCGTCGCCTATGATTGCCGTCGCTCCGCCTTCTTCACGCCTCATGCCATCGCAGCCCTGCAGATGGTCGATCGCGGCATGCTGTCGGCGTCACAGAAAGGCGCGTTTCACGGCGAGCTGGGCCACACCCAGTTCCTGCCCGGCAACGCCATGCGCTACGGCGTCGACGGCAATGGCGACGGGCGGGTGAATTTCTACGACCAGCACGACGCGCTGGCCTCGACCGCCAATTACCTGCGCGCCATGGGTTGGAAACCGGGTCAGCCGTTTCAGGAAGGCACGGCGAATTTCCGCGTTCTGAACGAATGGAACGCCGCCACCGTCTACCAGCAGGCCATCGCGCTGGTCGCGGTCAGGATCGGCGGCTGACGCCTGCCTCAAGGCTTGGGGCCGCCCACACGCCATCTTCGATGATCATCCCTGCCCAAGCCCCGGTCTGGAATGCGGAACCGCCGGAATGCAGGGTCTTATTGAACTGTCTTGAAGGCGAACAGCCGCTTGGCGGCTGCGCCCTGCCCGTCGCCAAGATCCGTTCGGAACCGCTATGCGGTTTCGACTGCGCTGAGTTGCAGGGCGCGCTCGCGGGGCAGCACATAGGTGTGGATCGAAAACACCGCCGCGCCGCTCAGGGGCAATTTCAGGATCACCTGCCGCTCGGTGCGAAAGAACCGTGCCGATCTCGGGTCTGCGCGATGGCTATTGTGCAGCCTCGGCCCGGGCTGAAACAGCGTTGGATCATCATGCCAGAGCCGGTTGAACCGCATCAGCGGCCGCCCCGGCTGCACCCCGTCGAACAGGCGCTGCACCCGTTTGGCAAGCCCGTCGTCATATTCCGGAATCGGGACATGGATCGCGGTGAGCGGCCTCATCACCTTCAGCGACAGCTTCCACCCCGCCGGAAAGCACAGCGCGGCCCCGGTCAATACGTGCTCGTCCGTGCCGCGCTTTTCCAAAAGGCACAGATCGTCCTGCACCAGCCGCCCGGCCGTCAGCAACGGATCGTCCCGGTCGATCGGCACGCTCACCCCGTCGGGGCGCGTCACGCTGCCCTCAGAGCGCAGGAAGCTGTCCGGCAGCCACGTCAGCAGCAGGTCCAGCAGCTCTTCGGCGGCGGGCCGTGCGGCATCGTCAAGTGCAAGCACATCGTCACGATGGCCCAGCAACAGCCGGTCCCGTTCCGCCATCTGTGCGGCATAGGCCTCGTCGATGTGCAGCCAGCTCTCCATCGGCAATGGAGAGATGTTCGGCATGGGCCGCGAGGTCGTCAGATCGAAGGGAAGCGAGTCCTGCAATATCATGCCCAATGGCTAGCGCGCCGCCCTGTCGCAATCAATCGTACGAAAATGAAAACACAGCGCAACGCAGACGCCCGCGCAGCAAGTGATCGTTTCGAAGGCGATTGCCCCGCGTCGCCAATGAGTTTCCAGAACTGTCCAAGCCTCACGAGTTGGTATCTCGCTTGACGACCGGCCTCTGGCGGCGGAAGGCCTGTTTACAGGCATGACAGGGGGCCGCTGTTTCGCCGCAAAGCCGGTCGGTCCCGCCGCAGCTTGCGCAGTGATGGGTACCTTTCCGTCCTCAGACGCCATCCGTCGGCGGACATCATCGGCCGTGGTATCCGCTACAGAGCATTTCGCTTGCCGGTCGACCCGAGGACAGGCACTCTTTGAATGTGCCGAATGGTCCTTTCCGAGGGGCGCGGCCTGTTTGCACAACGCAACGCGATCGCAGCCCGCACCGTCGCGCTGTTCAATGATCATTGCGGCTAGCAGCGGCCCACATCGCTCCTCGGGAGCAATCGCCCAACGCCAGCGCCCGGCGCGGCAGCGGGCGACGCGCCAAAGCGAATACAGGGCGGATCACCGCCCTCGTGCAGCAAACGGGCGGCATCGGTCCCATCCGCCGCAAAGGTCTCTGATCTGGCCAAACCTTGGTCACTTGCCCTTGCCCCTTGCGGTGCAGCCTGTCAGAATTTCAAGGTACGTACAGGGAACACCCGCGATGCCTAGCCTCTCGATCCGACTGACGACGCTCGACCAGAGCGATCCAGCGGGAGGGGAGCTGCGCTACGCCGCGTGCAGGCTCCAAGCGCAGGGCAACGCCCTTGTTCGCATCGGCGGTCAGGTGGCGCTATCTGCGGCGGATATGGCCACCCGCTACGTTGCCGATCTGCGCATGAAGGCCGCGTCATGAGCGGCACTCCGATCTCGTCGATCCGCAACCTTGGCCCGGCGGTCGAAGCCGCCTGCGCCCGCGCGGGCATCGCCGATGCCGAAACCCTGCGCGAAATCGGCGCAGACGCAGCCTATGCGCGGATGCTGAAGGCGGGAACGAAACCGCATTTCGTTGGCTATTTCGTGCTGCACATGGCGCTTCAGGGGCGGCCATGGAACGACTGCGTCGGCGCGGAAAAGGCGGCGCTGCGCCTGCGCTTCGATGCGCTCAAGGCAGACCGGGGCAGGACGGGTCTTCCACCGGGGCTCGAGACGATCCTCGACCAGATCGGCGTGCGCGCTCCGATGCCGTGACGGAACCGATCGGGCTCTTGTGTGGTTGTCTTGTCGAACCACAACGCAACACGGAGGCCTGACCCATGGACCTGATCCGCATCATCGCCGCTATCATCCTGCCGCCGCTTGGCGTGTTTCTTCAGGTTGGCATCGGCAAGCATTTCTGGCTGAACATCCTTCTGACCCTTCTGGGTTACATTCCGGGCATCGTTCACGCTGTCTGGATCATCGCTCGCGAACCGCAGCACGCATGAGTGCCATCGCCGAAGACCCTTTCCGACGGCTAGAGCGTGTCGAATCGGTTGCTCGCCGTATGGACCGGGCCTTTCGCCTGCCGTTCACACGGATTCGGCTGGGATGGGATTCGATCATCGGCCTTGTACCGGGCGTTGGCGATACGCTGGCGCTGGTGCCTTCGGTCTGGATCCTGTCCGAGGCCCAATCCATGGGCGCCCCCAAGCGGCTCGTCGGTCAGATGGGCGTGAACATCGGTATCGATTGTGTCATCGGCCTGCTGCCGCTGATCGGTGACCTTCTTGACGTTGGCTACAAATCCAACTCGAAAAACGCTGCGCTGCTGCGTACTTGGGTTGAATCGCGGCACGCCGCCCCCGGTGGCGGCGGCACGGATCCGGTGGATTACCACAGCGCAGGTGTTGCCTGACAGTACAGGCAGCAATCATGACTGGACAAAGCCGCGCGGAGGGCCGCGCGGCTTTTTTATCAAGACTTTGCGGGCAGGCGCGCTTGCGACAGCGCAGCAGGGCCGAAAGCGGCCAGTAAAAGCAGACCTTACGCCGGAAGCCGCACGGCTACTATCCTATGGCAGCCGATGCGCACGGCGATATTGAGATAATCAAAGGTCTCCAGATCGTCACTTTCGTACTAGCTGCCGCGGGAATTTTGCGCATAGGCTGAGAACCGCGTCACCGAGGCCGAGGACATCGTTCCGCCAAACCTCTCCGACGGGGTGACGGTAGCCCAGTCATTGCCCGCTACCAGAGCACAGCTCAACCTGCTGACCCCACACTAGTCTTCATCAAGGGTTTGTGAATAGGTCTGGGTGGTCTCTTCCGGTGTAAACATGCCGCCAAAATTTTGAACGGAGACAGGGGCCATAACGTACTGATGCGACCATTAGCTGTATCGACCACCACCGCCGCATTGCCCCCCCCGCGACGCCGCTCAACCCCATCTGTGGATTTGAACAGACGGGAAAGAAAGAAGAAACAAACCGAAATGAAACGAAAAAGGGCCCCGGTTTCCCGAGGCCCTGATTCAAAGATTCGCGCTGCGTCTGCGTCGGCTTAGCCGACCAGTTCGAGGCCCGAGAAATAGTAAGCGATCTCCTCAGCGGCGGTTTCCGGTGCGTCGGACCCGTGAACCGAGTTCTCGCCAACCGACTCGGCGAATTCGGCGCGGATGGTACCCTCGGCCGCGTCGGCCGGGTTGGTTGCGCCCATCACTTCGCGGTTCTTTGCGATGGCGCCTTCGCCTTCGAGAACCTGCACGACGACCGGTTCGGACGCCATGAATTCGCACAGTTCGTCGTAGAAGGGACGCTCGGCGTGAACCTTGTAGAACTCACCGGCCTGCGCCTTGGTGAGCTGAATGCGCTTTTGCGCGACGATGCGCAGGCCCGCTTCCTCGAACTTGGCGTTGATCTTGCCAGTCAGGTTGCGGCGGGTGGCATCGGGCTTGATGATCGAAAGAGTGCGTTCGACGGCCATGATAGGTCTCCATTAGCGAAAGGCCGGGCATCGGGCCCGGCCAGTAGTCCTGCAGGGCGTTAGCATGGCGTACAGCAATTGGGAAGGCTTGATGGTTGCCAGCCGGTTCGTTGGCGCGGTCTGTTCGGATCACTGCCAGGCTGCATGGTTGCACCAGCGAGGGGCCAGCCCCTCGCGCTCCCCGGGATATTTCCGGCCAGAAGAAGAGGATGGGGATTTCCGCCGGTAGCGGGCTCTGCTAAGGGCCGCATATGCTCAGGATCGACGATATATCTTTTTCCATTGAGGGCCGGCCCCTCTTCGAAGGCGCAAGCGCCACCATTCCTGCAGGCCACAAGGTTGGCCTCGTGGGACCGAACGGCGCGGGCAAGACCACGCTGTTCCGGCTGATCCGGGGGCAGCTGACGCTGGACGGTGGCGAGATCACCAAGCCGGAACGCGCCCGCATCGGCGGCGTTGCGCAAGAAGCGCCCGCGTCGTCGAAGACGCTGATCGAGACGGTGCTCGAGGCGGATCAGGAACGCGCCGCGCTGATGGTCGAGGCCGAAACAGCGACCGACGCCCACCGCATCGCCGAGGTGCAGACTCGTCTGGCCGATATCGATGCATGGTCCGCCGAGGGCCGCGCTTCGTCGATCCTCAAGGGGCTCGGATTTTCCGAGACGGACCAGCAGCGCCCGAGCTCGGATTTTTCGGGTGGCTGGCGGATGCGGCTGGCTCTGGCCGGGGTGCTGTTCGCGCAGCCTGACCTGCTGCTGCTGGACGAACCGACCAACTATCTCGACCTTGAAGGCGCGCTGTGGCTGGAAACCTATCTGGCGAAATATCCCCATACGGTGATCGTGATCTCGCACGACCGTGGGCTGCTGAACCGGGCCGTCGGTGCGATCCTGCATCTGGAAGCGCGACAACTGACGCTATACCAGGGCGGCTACGATACCTTTGCGCGCACCCGCGCCGAACGCCGCGCGGTGCAGGCAGCGGCAGCGCGCAAGCAGGACGACCGGCGCGCTCACTTGCAGAGCTTTGTCGACCGGTTCCGGGCCAAGGCATCGAAGGCCAAGCAGGCTCAGGCACGCCTGAAAATGATCGAGAAGATGGAGACGATCACCGCGCCCGAGGATGCGGCGCAGCAGGTGTTCAGCTTTCCGCAGCCCGATCAGCTGTCCCCGCCCATCGTAGCGCTGGAAGGTGGCGTGACGGGATATGACGACCGGGCCGTTTTGAAACGGCTGACCCTGCGCATCGATCAGGATGACCGGATTGCTTTGCTGGGGCGCAACGGTCAGGGCAAGTCGACGTTGTCGAAGCTGCTGGCGGGCCGCCTGCCCCTGATGGACGGCAAGCAGACCGTATCCTCGAAGCTGCGCATCGGCTATTTCGCCCAGCATCAGGTCGACGAGCTGCATCTTGACGAGACGCCGCTTCAGCATCTGCAACGCGAGCGCCCCGGCGTGATGCAATCGAAGCTGCGCGCCCAGCTTGCTGGGTTCGGGTTGATGGCGGCGCAGGCTGAAACCGAAGTCGGACGGCTGTCGGGCGGGCAGAAGGCGCGGTTGTCGCTGCTTCTGGCGACACTGGACGCGCCGCACATGCTGATCCTCGACGAGCCGACCAACCACCTCGACATCGAAAGCCGCGAGGCGCTGATCCAGGCGCTGGCCGCCTATTCCGGCGCGGTGATCCTTGTCAGCCACGACATGCACCTGCTCAGCCTCGTGGCCGACCGGCTCTGGCTGGTCAAGGACGGCACCGTCACGCCCTATGACGACGATCTCGACGCATATCGCGCCATGCTGCTGATCTCGGAGAAACCGGCAAAGGCCGAAAAGCCCAAGCCCAAGATCGCCCGCCCATCCCGCGACGAGGTTCAGGCCCTGCGATCGGATCTGCGCAAATGCGAAGCCCGCATCGAGAAGATCGAGGAAATGCGCGAGAAGCTTGCGAAGAAGCTCGCCGATCCGGCGCTTTACGAGACCGAGCGCGCCGGCGAACTGGCGACCTGGAATCGCAAATACGCCGAGGTCATGGAAGGGCTTCGCAAGGCCGAAGCGCTTTGGGAAGCCGCAGCGGAAAAGCTGGAGACCGCAGAAAGCACCTGATCCGCAACGCAGCGCCCGGTCGCAAGGGCCGGCCAGCCTCCGGCGGGAGTTTAACTGGCAAGATGAAGATGAAGCGCCGCGCCCCAGCTTCTTCTGGCCCTAAATATCCCGGGGGGAGCGCGACGCGCGGGGGGCAGCGCCCCCCTTCGCCATTTGACACGGGTACATGCTTTAGGAAAAAGGCGCGCGGTTGACGACTTCGATTTCGGGATGCATCTGCCGGGCCCGGGCGTCGACCGATACGGTCTCGCGGGTGCGCGGCAGCGCGGTGGGCATGTCTTTCTGGATCCAAGTTACCAGTTTCTCGCGGATTTCGCAGCGCAGGTCATATGTACGCGGCGCGTTGCGCGCCGAGGCCAGCACCCGCACCTCCATCACGCGCTCGCGGAAATCGTTCACCTGCACCGCAAAGACGTTGCCGTCCCAAAGCGCCGAGCCCTCGACCACCGTCTTCGCCTGCGCCCGCAGGGCCTCGATGTCGGTCGTATGATCCAGATATAACAAGACCGTACCGATCAGCGAGGCGGTCTCGCGGGTCCAGTTCTGGAACGGCTGTTCGATGAAATAGCTCAACGGCACCACGAGCCGGCGCCAGTCCCAGATCTTGATCACAACATAGGTGCCGGTGATTTCTTCGACCTGCCCCCATTCGCCCTCGACGATCACCGCATCGTCGATACGGATCGGTTGGGTGATCGCCAGCTGGATGCCCGCGATCATGTTCTTCAGCACCGGCTGAAAGGCCAGACCAACGACGATACCAGCCGCCCCGCCAGCCGCAAGCAGCGAGACGCCCCACTGCCGGACGCTTTCAAAGGTCATCAGGATTGCCGCCACCGCAACGATGACGATCACCCAGGTGGCGACCCGCACGAGAATCCGGCTTTGCGTTACATGCTTGCGGGCGAGGTAGTTGTCCTCGCTATCCAGCGTGAACTTGCGCAGATGCACCGTCGTCCAGATGTGCAGCGCAGTGTAGATCAGCCAGGCAACAAGCACCATGAAAGCGATCAACAATCCATGCTGTGCCACCGCTGTGCCCCGGGGTGATAGCGGCGCCACCGAAACGCCAACCGACAGCACCGCCACCAGCACCGCCAAGCGCATCGGCCGGCGCGTTCGCGCAACGAGGCTGCGCCAGAACAGATCCTTTTTCGCCACCGCGCGGTTCAGAAGCGCAAATATCACCCGGTGGAACAACAATCCGAGGAGAAACGCCACGCCGAGCACCGCGATCGGCATCACCCAGTCCGGCAGCACCGGGATCAGCTGTTCGACCTCTTGCGTGATCGTGTCGACCTGTTCTTCGAGGTGTCCCAGTTCTTCTTCCATGCTTGCTCCTGCCCGGTTGGCGCGCCTCCTCCTCGCCCCTCCCGATCCTTGGTGAATTTCTGTGCCTGCCGGTGCATCTAGCCGCGATGCGGCATTTGGCAAAAGTCTCGGGAAGGGTGTGTCTGCGGTGCAAGTTTACATCCTCTGTGTCGGTGCTATAGCTCGTGCGAACCCATCAGGAGGCGGAAGGGACATCCCATGAGCACCATCATCGACATCCACGCGCGCGAAATCATCGACAGCCGCGGCAATCCCACCGTCGAGGTCGACGTGACCCTCGAAGACGGCTCGATGGGCCGCGCCGCCGTGCCCTCGGGCGCATCGACCGGCATTCACGAGGCGCATGAGCGCCGCGATGGCGACAAGAGCCGCTACATGGGCAAGGGCGTGCTCGAGGCGGTTGCCGCGGTCAACGGCGAGATTGCCGAGGCCATCATCGGCTTTGACGCGACCGAGCAGGAAGCCATCGATGGCGCGATGATCGAATTGGACGGCACCGACAACAAGGGCCGCCTTGGCGCCAATGCCATCCTTGGTGTCTCGCTTGCCACCGCAAAGGCCGCCGCCGAATACCTTGGTCAGCCGCTGTTCCGCTACGTTGGCGGCACCTCGGCCCGCACCCTGCCAGTGCCGATGATGAACATCATCAACGGCGGCGAACACGCCGACAACCCGATCGACATTCAGGAATTCATGATCATGCCGGTGGCCGCCACCAGCATCGCCGAAGCGGTGCGCATGGGCTCCGAAGTGTTCCACACGCTCAAGAAAGAGCTGTCGGCGGCAGGCATGTCGACTGGCCTTGGCGACGAGGGCGGCTTTGCCCCCGAGCTGGGCAGCACTCGCGATGCGTTGGATTTCATCCTGAAATCCATCGAAAAGGCCGGCTACAAGCCCGGTGACGACATCATGCTGGCGCTCGATGCCGCCTCGACCGAGTATTACAAGGACGGCAAATACGAGATGAAGGGCGAAGGGCTGTCCCTGACCTCGGAAGAAAACGTCGAATACCTTGCCAAGCTGTGCGCCGACTACCCGATCCTGTCGATCGAGGATGGCTGCGCCGAGGATGACTGGGACGGCTGGAAGATGCTGACCGAAAAGCTGGGCGCAACGGTGCAGCTGGTGGGCGACGATCTGTTCGTGACCAACCCTGCCCGCCTGTCGATGGGCATCGAAAAAGGCGTGGCGAATTCCATGCTGGTCAAGGTGAACCAGATCGGCTCGTTGTCGGAAACCCTGCGGGCGGTCGAAATGGGCCACCGGGCGCGTTACACCAACGTGATGTCGCACCGCTCGGGCGAAACCGAAGATGCGACCATCGCCGACCTCGCCGTCGCCACCAACTGCGGTCAGATCAAGACCGGCTCGCTGGCGCGTTCTGACCGGCTCGCCAAGTACAACCAGCTGATCCGCATCGAGGAAATGCTGGGCGATACCGCGATTTTCGCGGGCAAGTCGATCCTGCGCTGACCCATCGCCTGAGTGGCCTGGAATTTTAGCTGAAAATTTCAGGCCCGGCAGGCAGGTCCGGACAAAGAAAGGGGGCGGTCGCCGGGTGGCGCCGCCCCTTGCCTGTTCAGCCACGCGCCCCGATCACGAGGCCAGCTTTTCCTCGACATCCCCCGCGATGCCCTCGGCCAGCTCCGCCAATTCGGCCAGCGCTTCCACCAGACCTTCGGGCATCACCTCGACCGGCACCTCCACGCGTACCTCGACCGGTACTTCCACCGGAACCTCGACCGGCACTTCGATCCGCTCTGGTTCGGGCGCTGCGGCGGGGACCGCGCCCCCCTTCGACTTGAGATAGCCGATCTCGTCGTTCAGCTCGCCAATGCGGTCCTCGGCAGCGCGCAAGCGGTCTTCGAGCCCCGCGGTCTTGTCTGCCAGCATCAGCCCCGCCATCAGCAGCATCCGCCCTTCGGGCATCCGACCGATCTGGCTCACCAGAACATCTGCCTCGTTGTCGAGCATGCGCGCGGCGGTCAGCAAGAATTGCTCTTCGCCCGACTGGCAGGCAACGTCGAACACCCGCCCGCCGATCTTGATCTGCACTTCGATCTGGCTCATTGCACCGTCTCCTGCTGTGCGGCAAGGCCCGAGGACTCGGAGAGCACCGGCTCGATCGCGCCCAGAACGGCGCGCAGCTCGGCCTGTTCGACCGCCCGCGCCGAGCGCAGCGATTCCAGCTCGGCCAGCATTGCCTGATTGATCAGATGCGGCTCGCCCAGACCATCCTGAAGCGCGACCCGCATGTCCTCGCAGGACTTGCGCAGCATTTCATTCGACAGGCGCAGGCGCTGCAATTCGCTGTCCAGCTCGGCCAAGCTTTCGCGCTGCGCTGCGAACTGCTCTTGCAACGCCGCATCCGCAGGCGCGGGCGCGGGCGCGGGCGCAGGTGTTTCGCTCAGCCGCGCGTTCAGGGCGCGGTTGCGCTCTTCGAGCTGGGAATTGGCGATCTTCTCTTCGTCGAGAAGCTCTGTCAGCCGGGCGATTTCCGCCGCCGACACGCCATCCGCCGCCGGCTCGGCGGGAAGATCTTCTTCGGATACGGGCAGCGGCGCCGAAAGCTGCGTCACTCCCTGTGCAATGCGGTCAAGGGCTCGGGTCAACCGCCCCTGCAACTCGTCGATTTCGGTCATGTCGCCCTCGTCTGTCTTTGCTCTCGCGGCCTGTTGCGTCCTGCCGTCGCGAATCGCATCCGCCGCATTTGATCATAGTTTAGCAAGCGGGCACGGAAATTGCGCCCCTCTGATCCATCAACGGCTTGCACCCCGTCCTTCACCCCGAAAACCCCGAAAACCCCGAAAACCGCCAAGGATTGCGCCAACACTTGCCATTCTACGGCGCTCTGCCTATTCCCGACACGCAAAGCTCCGAGGAGAGAGAGGACGCCCCCCGTGGACATCAAGGCCCTATCCGAAGCCCATCCCGATCACTGGATGCGGGCTGCCGCCATCCGCGCCCTGACGCTCGACGCCGTCGCGGCTGCAAACAGCGGTCATTCCGGCATGCCCATCGGCATGGCCGACGTCGCCACCGTGCTGTGGTCAAAGCACATGAAATTCGATGCCGCCAACCCAACATGGCCCGATCGCGACCGGTTCATCCTGTCAGCGGGCCACGGCTCGATGCTGCTTTATGCGCTGCTGTATCTTGCGGGCGATGCGCAGATCACGCTGGACGAGGTGAAGAACTTCCGCCAGTGGGGCGCGCGCACCGCTGGCCACCCCGAGAATTTCCACGCCGACGGCATCGAGATGACCACCGGCCCGCTGGGTCAGGGGCTGGCACATTCGGTCGGTTTTGCCATGGCCGAGGAAATCCTGCGCGCCCGTTTCGGCAAACAGGCGCAGGATCACCGCACCTGGGTCATTGCCGGGGACGGCTGCCTGATGGAAGGCATCAGCCAGGAAGCCATCGGACTGGCGGGCCGCTACGGACTTGGGCGCCTGACGGTGTTCTGGGACAACAACGACATCACCATCGACGGCAAGGTCTCGCTGTCGGACCGCACCGATCAGGTCGCGCGCTTCAAGGCGTCGGGCTGGCATGTGCAGGAAATCGACGGCCATGATCCGGAGGCGATCGACGCCGCCATCGTCGCGGCGAAGAAGGTCACCGATCAACCCTCGATGATCGCCTGCAAGACGCATATCGCGCTTGGTCACGCAGCGCAGGACACATCGAAAGGTCACGGCGCGCTGACCAACGCCGAGCAGAACACCGCCGCCAAGGCGGCATGGGGCTGGAAATCCGGCCCGTTCGAGGTGCCCGCCGAAATCAAAAGCTGGTGGGAAGAAGCCGGCGCGCGCGGTGCCTCCGAGCGCACGGCATGGGAGAGCCGCGTTGCTAGCATGTCCGAGCGCAAGCAGGCCGAGCTGACCCGCGTCTACGCGGGCGATGTGCCCAAGAAGCTGTCGTCGGTGATCCGCGCCCTGAAGAAGCAGAATTCGGAAGCGGCGCCCAGCCTTGCGACCCGCAAGGCCTCTGAAATGGTGCTTGAGGTCGTCAACCCGGTGCTGGGCGAAACCGTTGGCGGCTCTGCCGACCTGACGGGGTCGAACAACACCAAAACGGGTGATCTGGGCGTGTTCGACATCGACAACCGTGGCGGGCGCTACGTGTACTGGGGCATCCGCGAGCACGGCATGGCCTCGGCGATGAACGGCATGGCGCTGCATGGCGGCATCCGCCCCTATGGCGGCACCTTCATGGCCTTCACCGACTATGCCCGCCCGGCGATGCGTCTTGCGGCGCTTCAGCGCATCCCGACCGTGTTTGTCATGACCCATGACAGCATCGGTCTTGGCGAGGATGGCCCGACGCACCAGCCGATCGAGCATCTCGCGATTTCGCGTGCCACGCCGAACACGCTGGTGTTCCGCCCCGCCGACATCGTCGAGACCGCCGAAGCTTGGGAAATCGCGCTGTCACAGAAGGCAACGCCGTCGGTGCTGTCGCTGACGCGTCAGAACCTGCCGACGCTGCGCACCGATCACAAGAACAGCAACCTGACGGAAAAGGGTGCCTATGTGATGGCCGATGCCGAGGGCAAGCGGCAGGTCATCCTGCTGGCCACCGGCTCGGAGGTCGAGATTGCCATGGCGGCCCGCGAAACCTTGCAGGCCGAGGGGATCGGCACGCGGGTAGTGTCGATGCCTTGCTGGGAGCTGTTCGAGGCACAGGACGAAGCCTACCGCCGCAAGATCCTGCCGCCGGGCCCGGTGCGTGTGGGCATCGAGGCCGCGACCCGCTTTGGCTGGGACAAGTGGCTGTGCGGCGAGCGCGGCAAGGAAGCCAAGGCGGCATTCGTGGGGATGGATGGCTTTGGCGCCTCTGCCCCGGCGGAAACGCTCTACGAGAAGTTCGGCATCACCGCCGAGGGTGTTGTCGCGGCGGCCAAAGGTCTTCTTTGATCCAAGCTTCCAAGGCGGGGGCCAGCCCCCGCACCCCCGGAGTTTAGGGGCAAGATGAAGGAAAACGGCGGCTCTGCGGAGGCCGCCGTTTTCTTTTTTATGCGGGCGTTTTCTTGGTGAAGAGTCCGAACAGCGGGATGAGGATCTTTACCGCGACTGGTACGAGGATCAGCCCCCAGATCAGCCCGAGCACGAAGTCGATGGTGGCGGTCGTCAGCCAGAGAGTCGCTGCGGCGAGGTTTTCCGGCACCGCATCCGAGGCGGCCTGTGCGATGTGGTGGATGCTGTCCTCGGGCATGTGCCAGCCCATCTGGGCCACGGAGTGTACCAGGATCGACCCTCCGACCCAGAGCATTGCCGCCGTGCCGACCACGGTGAGGAGTTTCATCACCCAAGGCATGGCCTTGACGATAAAGCGACCGGTGGCGCGGGTGGCGGAGAGCTTGCCCACCTCTGTCAGCCACAGCCCGACATCGTCGGCCTTCACGATCAGTGCCACAGCACCGTAGACCAGCACGGTGATGCCAAGGCCGACCAACGCCAGAACAACCGCCTGAATCCACAATTCGGGCGACTCGATGGTCGAAAGCGCCAGCGTCATGATTTCAGCCGACAGGATGAAGTCGGTCTTGATGGCGCCCTTGACCTTTTCTTCCTCGAGATGGGCCGGATCCTTGATGTCGTGGCTGCCATCCGGGCCGCCGGAGTGATCGTCATGCGGCATCACCGCGTGCAGGATTTTTTCCGCGCCTTCAAAGCACAGATACGAGCCGCCGAGAATCAGCAGCGGCGGTATCGCCCAGGATGCAAAGCTGGCGAGCAGCAATGCCAGCGGCAGCAGGACCACCAGCTTGTTGAAGATCGAGCCGCGCGCGATCTTCCAGATGATCGGCAATTCGCGCGCCGCGGAAAAGCCATGCACGTATTTCGGGGTGACCGCGGCATCATCGACCACCACCCCGATCGCCTTGCTGCCCGCCTTGGCGGCATTGCTTGCGATGTCGTCGACCGAGGCCGCCGCGATCTTGGCAATGCCCGCAACGTCATCCAGTAGCGCCAGTAGCCCGCTCATGTCTCACCTCGAATTCTGCGTTCTGCCAAACAGTAGCGGTGCGCGGCGCGCAATCAAGCCACTGTGATCGCCGCGAGCTGCGCAAGCCGCACGCCAATGTTAGCGCAACCTGAACTTTTATCGCTAACATACTGTCAATATTGGGTTTTCAGGCTTGGATTGGCTGCATACATCAGTATGCACGAATGAAACATTGCTTGTACAGGAGAGCGTTTCATGACCGTTACCGTGGGGATCAACGGCTTTGGCCGTATCGGCCGCTGCACCCTTGCCCATATTGCTGAAAGCGCCCGCAACGATGTGCAGGTCGTCAAGATCAACGCCACGGGCCCGATCGAGACATCGGCCCACCTGCTGCGCTATGACAGCGTGCATGGGCGGTTTGGCGGGCCGGTCACGGTGGTGGGGAACGCTGCGCTTGATCTGGGACGCGGGCCGATCGAGGTGATGTCGACCTATGACATGGCCGAGCTGGACTGGACCGGTTGCGACGTGGTGCTGGAATGCACCGGCCAGTTCAATGACGGCGAAAAGGCGGTGCAGCACATCCATCAGGGGGCCAGATCGGTGCTGATCTCGGCACCGGCGAAGAACGTGCAGAAGACCATCGTCTACGGCGTCAACCACCGTGATCTGGTGCAGGGTGACGTGATGATCTCGAACGGGTCCTGCACCACCAACGGGCTTGCTCCGCTGGCCAAGGTGCTTGACGAGGCGATCGGCATCGAGAGCGGCATCATGACCACCATTCACAGCTATACCGGCGATCAGCCGACGCTGGACCGGCGGCACAAGGATCTGTATCGCGCCCGCGCCGCGGCCATGGCGATGATCCCGACCTCGACCGGGGCTGCGGCTGCGATCGGCGAGGTGCTGCCAAATCTCAAGGGCAAGCTGGATGGCTCTGCGATGCGTGTTCCGACCCCGAATGTGTCGGCCGTTGACCTGACATTCCAGGCTTCGAAAGATGTTACGGTCGATGACGTAAATGAGATCGTACGTGAAGCAGCGGCTGGACGGATGGGCAGCGTTCTTGTATATGACCCAGAGCCGAAGGTCTCCGTCGACTTCAACCACACGACGGCAAGCTCTATCTTTGCACCAGAGCAGACCAAAGTGGTTGGCAAACGCACAGTTCGTGTGCTTGCGTGGTACGATAACGAGTGGGGCTTTTCCGCCCGCATGGCCGACGTTGCTGGAGCAATGGGCCGCCTGCATCACTGACCCTACAGGGGAAGGTGCACCCGGCACCGGGTATACCCCACACGGAGAGGCGGCGGAGGGGAGACCGCCGCCTCTCGATTTTTGGCTCAGGTCAATTTACCGATCCACGTCGCGAATGCCGCCATGAAGCTGGCGAGAAACGCCTTGGTGTCGGCATTCTTGAGCGTGCCCTGCTCGTCGAACAGCGTATGGATCGCGCCGATGTAGGCCTCGGGCTGCTGCATTGGGGCTGCGTTCAGGGCCACCAGCGTCTGGCGCAGATGGTGGTTGGCGCCAAAACCCGCGATTGCGCCCATCGAGCCGGACACCACCGCCGTCGGCTTGCCATCCCAGACACTATTTCCGATGGGGCGCGAGCCCACATCCAGCGCATTCTTGAGATTCGCGGGCACCGAACGGTTGTATTCCGGGGTTACGAACATCACCGCATCCGCGCGGCCGACGGCCCTGCGAAAGGCGGTCCAGGCCTCGGGGGGCGTGCCCTCATCTAGATCAGGATTGTAAAGCGGCAGCTCGCCGGTTCGCACGAAGCTGAATTCCAGCCCGTCCGGGGCAAGGCGCGCCATTTCGCACGCCAGCTTGCGGTTGAAGGACCCTTCCCTGAGCGAGCCCACGAGCACTGCGACATGTTTGGACATTGTTGCCTCCTGTCTGTGTTGCAACAGACATAGGCTGCGACGTGACAACATGGGAGGCCAGCCAGCGCACCGGCTCTGCGCGTAGAAGAACCAAGGCTTTATAGGGCAACTGGAATACCAGTCTATAGGTAATCCTACCAATAGACGCAAAACGACTATGAGCCTAAATGCAGCGCTCATAGATATGCTGGAGATTCAAGAAGATGCGCCTGTTTGCTCTTACCGCCCTTGCCTTTTTTGCCGCCCTGCCTGCACAGGCGCTGACCGTTGTATCGATGGTTGATGAGGATGAGGATGAGGATGAGTATCACTACTCACTCACGGATGTGTCAAGTACCACATTGACCTTCGACGTGGCCGATGGCGAGAAAAAATTTGAAGGCTACATTTACTGGTCGATCTATGAGACCGGGCAAAAGGTTGGCAAGGAAGACAAGTCGAGCTGTACGGATTGCGGTTACAAAGAGAAATGGAAGGTGGAATCGAAAGACGACGCGACCGAAACGGTCACGATCGACTTTAGCGACGAGGTTGATTTCGCCGACACACTGGACTCGGTGTATCTCTGGCTTGAGGTGAAGAATGGCGCCGGCATCCTTAGCTATGAATCTTCGATGGTGTCTCCCGACACCGGGTCCGGCACTGTCGGGGTTCCGGGCAGCGACACCAGCGCGGTGGTCTCTGCCGTGCCGCTGCCCGGTGCGGGCCTGCTGCTGCTTGGTGCGCTTGGCTTCCTGGGCTTTCGCCGCCGCGCCTAACTTGCGCGGCGCAGCGCCAGCACGGCGTTGAGCCCGCCAAAGGCAAAGGCATTCGACAACACCGTCGAGACCTGTACCTCACGTGCGACGTTGGGCACCACGTCCAGCGCGCACTCGGCGTCCGGCTCCTCATAGCCGATGGTTGGTGCCACGATGCCGTCGCGCAGCGCCATGATGCAGGCCAGCAATTCGATGGCGCCAGTGCCGCCGATGCAATGGCCATGCATCGCCTTGGTGGACGAGATCATCACCCGGTCGGCCTGCGCCCCAAGCGCATCGGCCACCGCGGCGCATTCGGTTTTGTCGTTGGCCGCGGTGCCGGTGCCATGGGCGTTGATATAGCCCACCTCTTCAGCGGCGATTCGCCCGTCGCGCAGCGCGCCGGTGATCGCCCGCGCCGCCCCCTGCTTCGAGGGCATCACGATGTCCGAAGCATCCGAGGTCATGGCGAAGCCGACCACTTCGGCCAGAATCTCGGCCCCGCGGTCGCGCGCGTGCTCGTAATCCTCGAAGACATAGACGCCGGCGCCCTCGCCCTGCACCATGCCGTTGCGGTTGGCGGAGAACGGGCGGCAGGCGTCCTTGGACATCACGCGCAGCCCTTCCCAGGCCTTGACCCCGCCAAAACACAGCATCGATTCCGACCCGCCGGTGACCATCACCGTCGAGGCGCCCGAGCGCACCATCTGAAAGGCCAGCCCCATCGCGTGGTTTGACGATGCGCAGGCGGTGGCGACGGTAAAGGCCGGGCCGCGCAGGTTCATTTCCATGCTGACATGGCTGGCGGCGGCGTTGTTCATCAGCTTGGGCACCACAAAGGGATGAACGCGGTTCTTGCCCTCTTCGTAGACCGAGCGGTAATTCTCGTCCTGCGTGATCAGCCCGCCCCCCGACGTGCCCAGCACCACGCCGGCACGGTCGGCCAGTTCGCCGTGAAACTCCAGCCCCGATTGCGCCACAGCCTCGCGCGCCGCCAGCAGCGCGAACTGGGTGAAGCGGTCGTACAGAACCATCTGCTGGCGGTTGAACACCTCTTCGGGCTGATAGCCCTTGATCTGCCCGCCGATGCGGATGGCAAGCCGCTCGACATCGCGGAATTCCAGATCCGAGATGCCGCAGCGCCCCTCGCGCATCGCCTCGAGCGTTTCCGAGACGTTCCGACCCAGTGCGTTGATGGTTCCCGCGCCGGTGATGACGACTCGTTTCACGACACCTGCTCGGAGATCAGCTTTTCGATGCCCGCGATGATGCTGCCGACGCTCGAAATATCGAAATCGCTCTGGTCAGGCGCGTTGGCGTTGAAGGGAACGGTGATGTCGAAGGCTTCCTCGATGGCGAAGATGCTTTCGACGAGACCAAGGCTGTCGATGCCCAGATCCTCCAGCGTGCTGTCCATCGTGACGTCTGACGGCTCCAGCACCGCCTGTTCCGCGATGATCGCGATGACCCGGTCCTTGACACTCATGGCGGCGGCACTCCCTGTTCGTCGCATGTAGCAGCGCCCGTTTACCGGCCCTCGGTCAGCTTGGAAACCGCTTTCTTCAGCTCGGCGAACTCGCGGGCCAGACGCGGCAGACGGCGCAGCGCCTTGTAGCTTTCGACGTTGCTGTCCATCTTCGTCGCGGGATAGCCCAGCATGGCGCGCCCCGCGGGCACATTGGCCATCAGCTTGGTGCCTGCGCCGGTGATGACGCGGTCGCCGACGGTGATGTTGTCGACCACCCCGGTCTGCCCGCCGAGCACCACGTTGTCGCCCAGCCGGGTCGAGCCCGCGATGCCGACCTGCCCGCACAGCAGGCAATTGCGCCCGATCACCACGTTATGGCCAACCTGCACGAGATTGTCGATCTTGCTGCCGCTGCCGATGAGCGTGTCACGCACGGTGCCCCGGTCGACGCAGGCATTGGCGCCGATCTCGACATCATCGCCGATGCTGACCCCTCCCAGCGAATGGATGCGCGCCCAGTCCTGCGCCACAGCGTCGCTGTCGCGGCCAAGCGTCTCGCGCACCTTTTCAACGCCCGAAGGCTCTGGCGTCACGTAGGAAAACCCGTCGCCGCCGATCACCGCACCGGGCTGTGCGATGAAGCGCGCGCCGATGCTGATGCGCGCGCCGATCCGGACCCCGGCATGCAACAGCGCCTGCGGCCCGATGACGCTGCCCTGCCCGATGTGACACTGCGGCCCAATGCAAGACCCCGCGCCAATCCGCGCCCCGGCGCCGATTACCGTAAACGGGCCGACGCTGACGCCCGCCCCCAGCTCGGCGCCGGGCTCGATCACCGCAAGCGGATGGATGCCATCATGATAGCCTTGCCCCGGATCCATCATCGCCGACAGCCCAGACAGCGCATGGCGTGGCCGATGTGCCAGAATCGCCGCTTTCAGGCCATAGGCTTGCCAATCGGCGCCCTGCCACAGCATCCCCGCCTGCGCCTTGCCCTGACGGATCTGCGCCGCGAATGCCGGTTTCATCGCAAGGGCAAGCTCATCGGCACTGGCGAGCGCCGGTTCGTTGACGCCGCTGACGCGCAGCGACAGGTCTCCGGCAGCCTCCAGCCCGAGGGCCTTGGCGAGATCGGCGATGGTAAACGACATGGCAGCCTCCGGGATTGCTCCCAAAGCGGTTTAGCTTTGCGCGTCCAGCAGCGCCACCCCCGCCGCCGACAGGGCGTTCCACAATTTTGCGTCCCGCCCGTAGATGTCGGCGCGATAGTTGACATGGCCCTTCGCGGTGGTGAACGCTGTTCGATAGACCAGATGCACCGGAACCGGCTCTTCAAGGTTGACCCGGCTTTCCGCCCCGCTGCGCAACCGCGCGTCGAACAACCCGCGCGGATCATCGGTCTGTTTCGCCAGCAACGCATAGGCGAAATCCTTGGGATCGCTCAGCCGGATGCAGCCGTGGGAGAACGCGCGCTCGTTGCGGGCAAACAGATGTTTTGACGGCGTGTCATGCAGATAGATGTTGTACTTGTTGGGGAACATGAACTTCACTTCCCCCAGCGCATTCTGCGGCCCCGGCGGCTGGCGCATGGAAAACGGAAAGCTCGCGGCGCTGTATTGCGAAAACCCGCTGGCCCGGTTGACCGTACGGCCGCGGCTGTCGGTGATCTGCAGATGGCTCACCGCAGCCGGATTGCGCCGCAGCAGCGGCAGGTATTCATTCACCACGATCGATCGCGGAACATACCATGACGGGTTGATCACCATGAATTCCATCACATCCGAGAATTCCGGCGTGGCGCGGTCGGGGGCTTGCGCACCGACAACCGAGCGTGTCTCGAAGGTGACCTTGCCATCGTCGATGATGTTGGCGTGATAATCGGTCAGGTTGACGTAGACATGGCGCTTACCCCGCCCTTCGGGCAGGTTCAGCCAGCGCTCGCGCTCCATCGCGACCACCACCGACTTGAGCCGTTCCTCCGGCGCGACATTGATCGCAGAGAGCGTTGCAGATCCGGCCACGCCGTCGGCCTCAAGCCCGTGATCTTCCTGAAATTCAAGCACGGCGGCCCGAAGCGGCCCGTCATAGCTGGCCGACAGAGTCGGTGCGAGGTAGCCCATGCGCAGCAGCCGGTCGCGCAGCGCGACAACCTCCGCGCCGCTCTGCCCGGGGTCAAGTTTGCCGGCCCTGATCGTTGCGCCCCAGCCGCCACGACCGATGACCTGTTGCAGCTCAAGCTTCGCGCGCATCAGCCGGGCGTATTCCGGGGTTTGCGGCGCAAGCGATGCCAGAACATGGCGCGGATCTTCGCGGCTCATCCGGTCGAGCAAGCCGCGCGCCGACAGCCTTTGCGGTCCGCGCTTGATGCCGCTGTCGATGCGCCGACCATCCAGCAGACCGCCGTTGAGCGCGTGCGCATAGGCCAGAAACATCTCGCTCAGCGCGATTTCGACCTGTCCGCGCGCATGATCGGTCCGGGCGGCACGCATTTGTGCCAGCAAGGTCTGCGCATTGAAACGCGAGGCCGGAAGCCCGTGCGCCGATGCCGAGGCCAGCGCCTCTAGCAAGGCCGCGCGGCGGGTCGCTGACGCCTCGTCCGGGGCAGTCCAAAGCGGGTCGAAGCCACGTTCGCGGTAGAATGCAGCCATCTCTGCATCGCCAGACAGTGATTCGGCGACGGCCTGCTTGTAGGCTGTCAAAGACAGCGTCTGCGCCTGCACGGGTGCACTGCACAACACGCCAGCGGCCACGATCAGCGCGACCCCGGCGTTCAGCATCCCACGTTGCGGATTAGGTGTCTTGGGCATATCCACTCCGAAACTCTTCTCAACGATCAGGAAACAGTGTTCTTATTCAGCACCCTGCCCTGTCCATCCACTTTTTCCCGCGCTCCGGGATCTTCGCACGCAGGCGCGGTGTCACTGCCCCTGCCATTTAGAAGTTGGCACAAATGCGCCACATCAAAAGGAGCATTTGCGCGAAACTTTGCCGAAACTTCTTGAGTGTAACATGGATGCCGAATTGCCGCCTTCCGCGATTGGGCTCGATATGCGATACACGGGGTGCATCTGGGGAGATGGCAGAGCCGCCCAACGAGGTGGCTGAACAGGCACAGAGACTAACGGGACAGGCGCTTCAACATGACTGGAACTACCGCAGGCGGCCTCACGCGTCGCGGCCTTCTTGGCGCATTTGCAGCTACAATCGTCACCTCAGCTCCGACCTACGGCAACGCCGCCGGGTTCTTGCGTGGTGCGGGTGATATCAGACGGATCAGGATGTATTCCGGACGAACCGGTGAAAAGATCGACATGATCTACTGGATCGAAGGCCAGTACATCGCTGAATCGCTCAATCAGGTGTCGTATTTCATGCGCGACTGGCGCACGAACGACATGAAAACCATTGATCCGCGCACCATCGACATCATGACGGCAGCGCATAACCTGATGGATACGAGCGAACCCTACATGCTGATTTCGGGTTATCGCTGCCCGAAGACCAACGCGATGCTCAGCGCGCGCAGCTCGGGCGTGGCAAAGAACTCGCGCCACCTAAAGGGCGAGGCGGCGGATCTTCGCCTCAATTCCCGCTCGGTCAATCAGATCGCCAAGGCGGCGGCGGCTTGCCGGGCTGGCGGTGTCGGGCGCTACACCAGCTCGAGCTTTGTTCATATGGACTGCGGTCCGGTGCGCAGCTGGGGAAGCTAACGGCGCCACATGCAAGACTAACACGCAAAAAGGCGATCGGTTCCCGATCGCCTTTGTTTTTTTTGGGGTCAGTTCATCCGGCGCAAATAAGTCCAGGTGGGAACCTTGGCATTGCGAGCCACGGAAAACGCTTCGGCGTCGCCGATGTATTCAAAGCCAGCATTTGTCAGCACCCGCGCCGATGCCGGATTGTCCTGAAACACGCTGGCGAATAGCGTTTCCGCCTGCCCCGGATTGGCCACGACCAGCGCCCGCAATGCTTCGGAGCCAAGCCCCGTGTTCCAATACGGCGGCGCCACCCAATAGGCGATTTCGCTTTGCCGCTCATCCACGGTCTTGAGCGAGATCAACCCCATGATCTCGGCCCCCTCCTGCGCCGATCCGTCAATCACCCACACATCCTCCTCGCGCTGCGGATCAGCGGCGCGGGCGATCAGGCTTTCGGCCGTGCCCGGCGGAAACGGATGGGGAATCGAGGTCGTCATGCGCGCAAGTCGCTCATCTCCGGCATACAGCGAAATCAGCCCGGCGTCGGAGCGACGCATCGGCCGCAGCACAAACCGCTCTGCCTCGATGACGGGCTGGGAGCGCGCAACCGGCACCGGCCGGCTTGGCATCTTCAGGTTGTCTAAGCTCATGCGTACACTCCTCTGATGCACTCTGACCGAAGGTTCGGCGCGTCCCCCTCAGAAACGCCGAAGGGGACCGGCTTTGAACCGATCCCCCCGATATTATCGTTCCGCGAGATCGGCTTACTCGGCGGCCTTCGCCGTCGGGACAACGGATACAAAGGTGCGGCCCTTGAGGCCCTTGTGGAAGGACACCGCGCCTTCTTCGGTCGCGAAGATGGTGTGGTCCTTGCCAAGGCCAACGCCGTTGCCCGGCCAGAACTTGGTGCCGCGCTGACGGATGATGATGTTGCCCGGGATGGCCGCCTGGCCACCGTAGAGCTTTACGCCGAGCCGGCGGCCAGCGGAGTCGCGGCCGTTACGGGACGAACCACCTGCTTTTTTATGTGCCATAGGTCAGTCTCCTTCAATCTCAGGCGAGGGTTTTGGCTTGTTCGACCCACTCGGGCTTCACCTTGACGGCCTCGAATGCTTCGGGGTCGACAGCGGCGAGCGCGGCGTAGGTCGTGATGCCAGCCTCGTTCAGCTTCTTGGCGGCGGCGGGGCCGACACCGGTGATCTGCGTCAGGTCATCGCCAGCGGCAACGGCCGGTGCGGAAACAGAGCCCGAACCCACGGCAGCCTTGACGCCGGTCGCATCCGCGCCCGAAGCAAGAATATCGGTCACGCGCACAAGCGTCAGCTTCTGGCGGTGGCCCTTGGTGCGCTGCGAGCTGTGCTTGCGGCGACGCTTGACGAAATGGATGACCTTGTCACCCTTGATCTGGTCGACAACCTCGGCCTGCACGGCGGCGCCAGCCACCATCGGGGCACCAAGCGTGACAGAGTCGCCGCCCAGCATGAGGATCTCGTTGAACTGCACGGTTTCACCCGCGTCTGCGGCCAGCTTTTCCACGCGCAGGATGTCACCTGCCTGGACTTTATACTGCTTGCCGCCGGTCTTCATCACCGCGAACATATGCGCTTTTCCTTCGTTTGCCGCGTCCTGTGGCGCCTTGCCGGGATATCCGGGTCGGGCTTGCTAGGTTTCCCCGCCGTCGAACAGCGCGCCCATCATGGGCTGTCGTTGTCACTGTGCCCGCAAAACCTTTCGGACACGTCAATAATCGCGATCGGGGCTACAAAAGCTCCGCTCGAAGCGCGCTTATGCGAGAGCAAGCCCATATTGTCAACCCGTGGCGACGCGCCCTAGAGTTCCTGCGCAATCATCTGCTTGGCCGCCGCGCGCCCCAGCGCATAGGATATCTGATCGTACATCCCGTTGAACCCAGCGAACAGCGCCCGGTTCATCGCCCTGCCCTCTGGCGTCGATGATATCTCGACGTAATCGCCAAGCGCCGCATCGCTCATCGGCGCATAGGCCATCAACAGATAAGCATAGAGCCATTCGCGGGAATCGGCGCGGGTGTCGGGTTCCTGCGACCAGACCTCGGCAAGGATCTCGTCTTCGCTCATGGTGATCGCGCCGCCGTCGGCAAGCCCGAGGTAGAATTCATAACTGGCGTTCAGCGCCCCAACGACATTCGATTCCAGCAGATCGTTGGCATCGACGAACGCATCGAGCAGCCCCAGCCGCGGGTCGGCGGACCCGTCGAGCCCCTGAAATGCCTCTCGCGCGGCGCTTTCGACGGCATCATCGATCATCTCGCGCCGGGCCGCCAGTTCCATCGCGACGACGCTCTCGCCCTCCGGGCTGCCGAAATAGGCCAGAAGCGGCGCCGGATCGGCCGCGCCAAAGCTCTCGGCGAATCCGGCCCGAACCATCGCGGACATCACCTCAGTGTCATAAATCATGCTCACCGCCTGATTCCAGGCCGCGTTGGCACCGCCGGGCAACAGGTCTGCGGCCATTTCGCTGCCGTAGGCCAGCCCTTCGGCGCGCATGATCTGCACGATTTCGCTGAGGCCGATACGGTCGAGCAGCTCGTTCAGCGGATCAACGGGATCGGCACGAAGCGGCAGGGCGACAAATGCGGCAACAATTGCAGGCGCGACGAGGCGCAGAGACATGCGTTGGCTCCTGAGGGGCGGCGACTGTTCCAAGCCTATGCCGTGGCGGAGGTTTTTCCAAGCACTCCGGCGCCTGCCGACGCGTTTGAGGATCTTCTTTCGAATTTTTCAAATTCCCTGTTGCACCCGCACGCTCCGCCCGCTAAATGCCGCCCCACGATCCCCGCGGAGAGGTGCCGGAGTGGTCGAACGGGGCGGTCTCGAAAACCGTTGAGCCTTCACGGGTTCCCAGGGTTCGAATCCCTGTCTCTCCGCCACTTACCATTTTCATACAGTTACGTTCAGACCTATTCAGCGCCACATGGCGCTGTTTTTGTTTTACTATCTGCATTCGTCGTTGATCTTTGGCTTTCTTCGATTACACTCATTTCCGTTCATTGGGTGGTATGAAGTGTGGTATATTCATGGCTTTGCATAGCGGCAAGTTGACCAAGAATCTGGTGCGAGCATTTGGTCCCGGTCGGCATGGCGACGGGAACGGTCTCTATCTCGTGGTGGACCCGAGCGGCGCGCGGCGCTGGATTGTGCGCGTCACAGTTAAAGGGCAGCGGAACCGGGAAGGCAAACCCCTGCGCACCGATTTTGGCTTGGGCGGCGCAGATATCGTGACACTGAACCAAGCGCGTGACCGCGCTCTTGAATATCGCCGGATGGCGAAGCAAGGCGTTAACCCGCGCTTCAACGTCCGCCAAGAGGTGCCTTGTTTCGAAGAAGTTGCTCAGCAGGTTCACATCGAGCGGCTGCCCATATGGAAGAACCCTAAGCACGGGCAGCAATGGATCAACACGCTCGCGGAGTATGCCTTTCCGAAAATCGGGCGTTTACCGGTGTCGGAAGTAGGACAGCCCGAGGTGCTGCAGGTATTGCTCCCTATCTGGACCGAGAAGCACGAAACGGCCAAGCGCGTGGCGCAGCGGATCAAGGCTGTACTGGACGTCGCGAAGTCGAAGGGCTTCTATATTGGCGAGAACCCGGTCAACACAATCCGTGATGCCAAGGTATTGCCGCGCGTGAAGCAGAAGGTGCAGCACCACAAGGCGATGCGCTGGAAAGATGTACCCGCCTTCTACGCCGACCTTGCCACGCGGGACGCCATGGCGGCTAAAGCTTTGATGTTCACCTGCCTGACCGCAAGCCGGACCAGCGAAGTCCTGCAGGCTCGCTGGGACGAATTCGATTTCGATGCGATGCTGTGGACTATCCCCCATGAACGAATGAAAGGCGGAGTGGAACACCGAGTGCCGCTGACACCCCAGATGGTCGCTATATTGGAACCATTGAAAACGCTGCGAGCAGAGGCGGTGTTCGAGGGACAGAAGCGCCATAAGCCTTTGTCGAACATGGCCATGCTGATGCTTCTGCGGCGCATGAAGATCGAGGGGATCACCGTGCATGGTTTCCGTTCGACTTTCCGTGACTGGGCTTCTGAGCAGCCAGGTATTGCGCGAGAAGTGGCTGAAATGAGCCTTGCGCATACGGTCGGCTCCGAGGTTGAACGGGCCTACGCTCGGTCTGATCTTCTGGAAAAGCGGCGGGGGTTGATGGCTGCATGGTCTGTTTTCGTGATCAGCAACGTCAATGCCTGATAAGGAAGCCCTCGCCATTCACAACGAACGTCGCCCACACGCGCGGCGCAACGAGGCTAGCTGTTCCATCCCGGATGATCACATAAACCCTCGGCGGTCTGCCCTTTTCATGGCAAGATCGGTTCTGAGGGAAGTTCG
>NZ_JAUOQN010000120.1:0-3971 GCF_030547555.1 Salipiger sp. 1_MG-2023
GTTCTTCGCTTCATTGTCCGTCCCTTCGTTGGGTCGGACTCTAATTTCAAATGGAGAAAAAATCCCGTGGCAGGTCAGAGCCGCCGCGTTTGGCCATAGGGCAGGCTGCCGGGCGCCTCGTCGAGAACCGGCAACAGGCCAAAGCGCTCCATGGCGTCCGGCGACAGGTCTCGGTCGGCGCTGTCGCGAGCATGAATTTCGGCCAGTTCGATATTGCGCCTTACGCTGAGGTTGCGGAACAGGTGCAGGTTCTGGAAGGTGCGCGCGATACCTGCACAGGCCCGCTTTTCAGCGGGCGTGGCCTGCACCTCGGCACCGTCCAGAACGTTCTGACCCGCGCTCGGGGTCAGTAGCCCCAAGATCAGTTGAGCATCGTCGTCTTGCCCGCCCCATTGGGACCGATGAGGCCGTGTATCTCATTGCGCCCCACGGTGAACGAGACGGAATCCACCGCCACCACCCCACCGAAGTTCTTCGAGATGCCGCATATCTCGAGCATCAATAGACCTCGGCGTAACGCGCACATTTGGCGGGCCAGTCGAGCCCCTCGAGCTGCGCAAGCTCGCCCTGCTTGTGTGCGACATAAAGATCTACGAAACCGTCCCCGAACCAGCCACGCGCGGCCTCCGAGCTGCGCAGCGCCTCAAGCGCCTTGCCAAGGCTGTCCGGCAGACGGCGGAAGCCTTTGGCCGCCAGCGCCTCTGGTGACAGCAAAGACAGGTCTTCCTGCGCCGGGGCGGGCGGCTCGATGGCATCGCGAACGCCTTGGGCGCCGGCAAAGACCAGCGCCGCCAGCGTAAGGTAGGGGCTTGCCGCGTTATCGGCGGCGCGGACCTCGAAATTGTACTGTCGCGCGATGCTCTCGGGATCGGATGAGGTGACCGGGCAGATGCGCACCGACGCCTCGCGGTCGCGGAACCCGAGGTTGTTGTAGGCCGCGCTCCAGCGATGCGGGGTGAGGCGCAGGTAGCTGATCTCAGAAGGTGCGAGGATCGCGAGGATCTGATCGAGATACTTCAGAACGCCGCCGATGAAGTGCCGGGTGAGCGTGCTCATGCCGGTCTCCTCGCCCTCCTCCCAGGTCAACGGCTCGCCCGCATCATCCAGAAAGCTGAAATGCACATGCAGTCCGTTGCCGACGCTGTCGGGATCAAGGATCGGCGCAAAACTCGGACACTTGCCGAAGCGCGTCAGCACATCGTGGGTCAGCATCCGCAGAATGGCAGCATTATCTGCCGAGGTGATCCCCTGAGCGGGCTTCATGGTGATCTCGTACTGACCGGGACCGTATTCCTTCATGAAAGTGTCAGGGGCGCAGCCCGCCGCAGAGAGCGCGGCAAGATAGGCCTCGGCCCATGCCTGTCCGTCTCGGAAGCCCTTGAAGCCGAACGCATCTCCGGGCCGGGGTACCTGCCCCTTGAGCTGGAACTCGTGTTCGAAAGAGGATAGCACCGTGGCCCCAGTCAAGGCGTGGAATTCCTCGATCGCCCGCCGCGCCAGCGAGCGCGTACAGAATTCCCACGGCGCCCCCTCGAGGGTGCGGATGTCGCCCATGGCGAAATCTAGCTTCTGGTCGTGGTCGATGGTGATGCGCGTCTGGGGGTCGGGCACCAGTGCCAAGTCGCCAAACGAGCCGAAGGGGCTGTCCGAGATGCTGTCGAAACAGGTGATCTGCACATTGGTCGGAGTCCAGCCGACGCCGCGCTGTGAGCGTTTGTCCCATTCCCCCACCGGAAAGGATTTGCCGCGCAGGATCCCCGCGATATCGTTCGTGCCCACGAAGAGCAAATTATTGTTTCTCTGTGTCATGTTTTGGTCCCTGGAGCGGGATCTTCCCGTAGTTTGTCCCATTGCGAGATGCGCGCCCGAGTCGCGTCCCAGTTGCGTTCCGCCATGGCTACCAGCATCGCTTCGATCATGGTGAAGGCTGGCACGTAGCTGTCCCAAACCGTGCCGGAGTGGATCGGCACTGAAATCAGCTCGGTCGCACCCTTGGCCGCCGGGCTGATCCACTTGTCGGTGATCACAATCGTCTGCGCCTTGCGCGAGCGCGCCTGCGCCGAGAGCCGCGCGAGGCTCGCCTGATAGCGGCGAAAATCGATCAGCAGCAGCACGTCTCGCGGCCGCATCCGCAAAAGATATTCTGGCCATAGCTCGGGGTCGGAAGGGATGTGCGACACGTCGGGGCGGATCTGGCGCAGGTGGCGCACGAAGAACTCGGCGATGGAGTCGCTCATGCGGCCGCCAATCATAAAGATCCGGCGCCGCGGATCCGTCATCAACTCGCAGAGCCGGATGAACTGGACCGAGGGGATCTGTTCGATCATCTCCTGGTTCAGTGTCTCGACCTGTCGCACGTAGGACGCCAAGGTCGCATCGCTGGCACCATCGATCGCGTCGCGCAGATCGATAGGCGACTGCTGCCCTGCCTTCAATTCCTGCACGAGCCGCTGCTGGAACTCCTGGAAGCCCGCGCAGCCGAGCTTGGCTACGAAGCGCGAGATCGACGGCGCCGAGATATGCGCTCTCTTGGACAACTTCTGGATCGGCTCGAGTCCGGCGAAAGGGTAGTCGGCCAGAAGCACTGACACCAGCTGCCGTTCCGCTGGAGTGAACTGGCTCGACATGTCTTCAAGCTTTTGACGGATTTGCATCGGGGTCTCACTGAAGCGGGCAGGTCCCAAGGCATGCACCCTGGTGATTTCGAACCTACGGCGAATGAAAATTTTTTGTCAAATGGTATAAGATAAACCACCCTGCACAAAGCATTGCAGCTTTATATTTGTGCAGAACCGCTCAGGTGTGGGACAGGTGGCAAGACAGCCGGGATGGAAGTTTGACGCGGCATGCGAAGTCGTTGTGCCAAGCGGGCTCCGGTTTCAGTCGACGGCCTCCAGACAGGTGCCGCCGCCAGCCTCTTGAGGTCGCAGTCCACATAGCTTGCCAAGCCTCCAGAGAGTTGAGGGTAAGCTGCACGACGGCCATCTCGAGCGGCGAGAATGGTTCTGCCTAAACCGAGTTGGCTACCTGAGCAGGCTAACAGGAACCAAAACGCGGGCTGACTGCAGCACGAAATCTACAATCGGTTGGAAGGCGATATGCCTGCCATATTTGGGACCTGAACGGCCTTCAGGCAAAAGGTGCATGAGCCCCCAAGCATGAAAAAAGAGGCGCCCCGGTCAGGGCGCCCCTTGGGATGTGTGTTTCGCCAGAGCGAGCGGCTGGTCCGCCCCGGCAAGGCCACAGATCAGCTGTTGAAGTTGCGGATCAGGGCTTCGGCCTGGAATTTCGCGGTTGCGGCGCTGCCTTCGTCCGAGGCGGCCTGCCATGCGGCGACGGCTTCGGCGTTGCTCAGCGCAGCCACATCGGCATTGGGGGCGATGCGCGACAGGGCAGCGCGGGCGGCGTCGCCGGTGTTGTTGGTCTGGGCCGATGCGGCGCCCGAAAGAGCGGCGGTTGCGGTCAGGGCTGCGGCGGCAATGAGAGCGATGCGGGTCATGTGGTGTCTCCGATATGGGTCTGTGCGTTTGTGTTCGACGTTTCCGTCTTGTGGCAGACATATCGGTCGCATGGCCCAATTGTTCAAATCACAGGATCGCTCGCGCGCGCTCTTGGGGATGTGAGAAATCTGACCGTAACGACCGCCGAAGCCTGGGAGGAAACGGATTAGCCGCATGATATTTAACAGATATCATGAAAAACCAGCTGCGAAAAGCGCCTGTTTTCCTGTAACATCTGCAAGCCTGACGGTCCGTTTCCCGACCGAACACCAGAACTGTGCGAATATGCACAGACGGCGACGCGTTTACGGGGCAACCCTGGACCGGCGTAGCATGATCGAAAGACCCGGATCGCTCGGCTCCACCTCGGCAACGCCCGGCGACACGCGCCGCGGGTGTCAATCGGTTCTGAAAGGGGATCTGGTTTAAGCTCTGAAAGCGGGGCCGCTTTTCGGGTCTCAAGCTGGCCCG
>NZ_JAUOQN010000121.1:0-3953 GCF_030547555.1 Salipiger sp. 1_MG-2023
TCACACCCGGCCGCGCGCTGCGCTACGCCGGGGGCTCCGCGCGCGGCCTCCTACACCAAGCGTTGGGACACTACCGATCAACGCATTGCGAGGGCATTTGAGCGAGTTCGGTCAGATCGTGCCACAAGGCGCGGCCAACGCACCGAAATTGATCGCAATCGTCGAAGACCCGGAATGCGACCTGCCTGCCGACGCCATCCCCACGCTCAGGGTCCTGATCGCGATATTGGCGCAATTGGAGGCAGAGATCGTCAAACTGGATGCCGAGATCTCCCGCCGGGCCAAGGAGAATGACGTGGCGCGGCGTCTGATGACAGTGCCGGGTATCGGTCCGCTGATCGCGACGGCCATCGCGACCCTTGCGCCGCCGCCCGAGACTTTCCGCAAGGCTCGGGATTTTGCGGCCTGGCTCGGCCTCACACCGCGGCAGCATTCGACTGGCGGCAAACAGCGGCTCGGGGCCACGACGCCCCTTTCATGACATCCCTGCGGGATGCATTGTCGGGCAGAGGATGGGAGAGCGGTCCCTCAGACGGTTGCTGATCATTGGCGCCAACAGCGTCATCATCAAGCGTCACGTTCATGCCTCAGCCAAGCCAGGCACTTGGCTGGCCGGGATGCTGACGCGCAAGCCGCCGATGTTGGTGCGAGTAGCGCTGGCGAACAAGATGGCGCGCATCGTCTGGGCCCCCCTTTCGGCAGCATGCTGTGCATGCGCCTATCGGTCAGGGGATGGCCCGCGGTGGCGTCTACCAGTCTCCGGCCGTAGCGGCACAAGCCGACTATCGGTCGCGAGGACGTCGGAGCGAAGGAGGGCAAGGAGCAGTTTGGCGCAACGGTCGTGAGACGGGATCAGAAGAACCAGCCTGCAACAAAGTGCCGACGAGCACGCGGCGGTGATTTGGAGTCTGATCCGCGAACACCATACGGGCCCGCGACATCTGTAAGGTCGCATCATGAGGCCGGACATATGTCAGCACCCGACGACGCGTCAGAAAAAGCTTCAAAACCCCTCTTGCGTTCGGGGCGGTTACATATGTTGCAGAACTCTCGCGACGGCGGTTTCACTTTGTGAATCCATGCCGTTAGACGCGTTGCACGAGCAAGCCATCTCCCGCCCGCTATCGCACGACGAACTGGCCCAGCGACAACGCGTCGCTTCGCAAGCGGGGCTCTTCGCTGATCCATTGCCTGGCAGCACATGCCCGCATGTGCGAGGAGAGGGTGGGTCGACAAGGACATGGCTTGGCGCGCGCCACATGATGGGCGAGCAGGACGGCCAGCGGTGTTTTCCGATGCGGCCATACAATTCTGCCTGATCCACTGCCCGGCAGGGCATAGCGCAGCGATGTCCCGAGAGGGGATCAAGGTCCTGTTCAGGCTGCCGCTTCGCCAGACCTCTGGCATAGTGGCGGCCTGCTGAAGTTGGCGAGTCTGGACTGGCCCGTGCCGGATTTCTCCACACTGTGCCGCCGGCAAAAGACCCTGACCGTGCAGATCCCTTATCGCCGTTCCAACGAGCCGCTCAACCTGCTCGTGTCCTCTCGGGACACCCATTCGTGATGCCCTGCCGGGTGACGGACAGCACTGGCATCAAGTTCCTGGGCGATGGCGCCCTCTCATGGTTTGCAAGCAAACCATTGCCGGGTAGTAAATGGCAGGCGCGCAAGCATGGAGTGCAGGGTCGACGGCGAGCTTTTTCGCGCCATTGGTCCGAGCGACAATAGCGAGCGGCGCAAGGTCCATCTGGCCATGGACCTGGCCACCTCCGACATTCGCGTCGTGGAATTCACCCCCAGCCGCGACGGCGACAGCCCCGTCCTGCCAGACCTTCTCAACCAGATCCCGGACGACGAAGACATCAGTACCGTGACGGCAGGTGGTGCCTACGACCCGGGGCTCCGCCCGTTCAGGGCTAAATTGATCCACTGGATCAATTCCGGGACGCCCTTCACCCCGCCGTTGCCACAGTGCTATCATCGCACGCGGTGGCACGGCGATCATCCCGATCCGCAAGAATGGCCGACCGTGGACGGATGATTGCCCAGCCGCTCGGGCCCGCAACGAAACCTTGCGCGCCACACGTCACTACGGCCGGGCGTTCTGGAAGCCCCTCTCGGCAACATCCTGCGGATGCGCCTGCCGGGCAGTGGGTGGGCGGGATACCACGCCCGCAGCCGCGCTGAGGCCAAACCTCTCGTGACATTGCTGCGCAATACCCTGCCGGGCAGTGGACAAACCGCCGAAATCCACATCCGCGTCGCACTCATCAACCGCTTCAATGCCCTCGGCACCGCCGAGATCGTCCGCGTGGCCTGAACCAGAAGGGGCAGGACTAAGCCGCTCCGCGGCAATGGCGCCCGTGGCTGGCGTTGCCCGTCATTTCCGCGTTTTTCTATGTGGACGAGCTTTCTGGGCTGACGATGGGGGTCTTCCCACCGTCAGACAGGAGGTTCCCATGGAGGAGAAGAACACCACCCCGCTGCGCCAGCGGATGATCGAGGACATGAACATCCGCGGGTTGAGCGAGTAGACCCAGAAGGCGCACATCCGGAATGTGAAGCATTTCGCGTCCTTCCTCGGGAGGCCGCCTGACACGGCCACGCCTGAGGAATTGCGCACGTATCAGCTCAAAATGACTGAGGACGGAGTGTCGGCCAGCACGTTCAACGTGCGCATCATCTCGCTTCGCTTCTTTTTCGGCACCACCTGCGGGCGCGAAGACATGAAGCGGTTCATGCAGTTTCACCGCAAACCCCGCAAATTGCCCATAGTCCTCAGCGTCGAGGAGGTGGCCGATCTGTTGGCCGCCTTCCCGGCCCCGGGCTCAAGTATCGCGCTGCTCTCGGCATCAGCTACGGCGCAGGGCTGCGCGCCTCCGAGGTGTGCCACCTCAAGGTCACCGACATCGACAGCGATCGGATGCTGATCCACGTCGATGACGGCAAAGGTGGGCGAGACCGCAAAGCGATGCTGTCGCCCAACCTGCTTGCGTTGTTGCGCGACTACTGGTGTGAATCCCGCCCGGAGGGCTGGCTGTTTCCAGGCAAGCCCAAGATCAACCCGCTGTCGCCGCGGCAATTGAATCGGGCGTTCACCTCGGCAAAACACATGGCGGGTATCAAGAAGGCCGCAACACTGCACACGCTCCGCCACAGCTTCGCGACCCATCTACTGGAGGCGAACACGGACGTGCGGGTCATTCAGGTGCTCCTTGGGCATGCCAAGCTGACCACGACGGCGCGTTACGCCCATGTGGCCACTAAGACGATCCGCAGCACCGTCAGCCCCTATGAGCAAATCAAGCTTCAGCAAGACGAGACCCTGCGACGAGGGATGCAATAGCGCCCGGGGACAATGGCCCGGCCAAAGCTGGAGATCGCTGACATCTTTCGTGCCCGTCACGCCAGAGGCGTGCTTTCAGCACGACGGTCCCGCGCGGCGGCAGGCCAATGCGGGGCATGTCAGCCTCTCCCAGCTCAAAGTGATGTCCACTGCCCGGCAGTGCATTGCGCAGCAATGTCACGAGAGGGGGCGATTGAAGCCTGTCGAACCGAAGCGCTCGGCGGGCATGTGGCGGGCTGCACCAAATGCGGCCACCACCACATTGCCTATAATTCCTGCAAGAACCGGCACTGCCCGAAGTGTCAAGGACCGGCGGCGCGCGACGGGATGGAGGCGCGCGCCGAGGATCTGCTGCCGGTCGAGTATTTGCAGCGCGACAATCAGGATGAGATTCCCCGTCAATCAGGATGAGACGCAGCGGTGGGTGTGTGGCGAAGGGAGGGCGTAGCCCGACTGGAGGCACACACCCACCGCGGCGCGCATTTCATGCGCCTGTGATCGCGGTCGGTCCGCTAGGCTGGTGGTTTTCTGTGAGCTATGGCTGAATCTGGTGTTTGGGCGGTTTGAAAGCTGGCGGTGCATCTGGTTGGTTTGATGTTGCCAAACAA
>NZ_JAUOQN010000122.1:0-3947 GCF_030547555.1 Salipiger sp. 1_MG-2023
CGCTTCATTGTCCGTCCCTTCGTTGGGTCGGACTCTAATTTCAAATGGAGAAAAAATCCCGTGGCAGGTCACCGGCGGTACACCTATATTGGCGTAGAGCCCGTGCCCGCCCATGTCGATTTCGGGCGTGTCCGGCAAGGCGGCCCCGTCCAGCGGCGTCAGAACGCCGTCCTCTCGGCGGGCGTGATTGGTGGCTGTGCGCTGCTTCATCGCCTCGGTGCGAGTGAAGGCGATCTTGTCCATGGCCAGAGGATCGAAGATCCGCGCGCATCACCTTGCCAAGGTGCTTGCCCCGGATGTCTTCGACCACCTGCCTCACCCACTCGATGCCGGTGCCGTATTCCCATGCCTCGCGGACGTGTCGTGAAGTTGGTGGAAATTTGAAGGCGGCGTAATCTCCGGGTGAACTGACACCCACCCAACCGGCGGCGGCAACCGCCAGGGAGATCACGCCATGAACAACATTACCGACACCGCGAGCTTTGCGCTACTGGCCGGAGAGGCCGGGTTCGACCCGATCGAGGAACGGCTGCGGAGCAACGTCCGCGCGACCATTGAAGCCGTGTTCGAGGAAGAACTCGCGAGCTTTCTTGGCCGCCTTCGTTACGACCGGAGCGACGGCTCGGCGAAAGGCTATCGCCATGGACACCGCGCGCGGCAAATCACTGGCACCTTCGGAACGGCAACGGTGCGGGTGCCGCGCGCCTGGATCGATGATGAAGCTGGCAAGGTGACGGAGTGGCGGTCCAAGGCGCTGCCCCGCTACCAGCGGTGGACGAAGAAGGCCGAGGCCCTGATCGCAGCGGTCTACCTCTCCGGAACCAACACGCGCCGGGTCAAGCGGGCGCTGTTCGGGCTTTTCGAGGGCGCCGTCAGCAAGGACGTGGTCAGCCGCGCCTGGCGCAAGGTCAAGGTGGACTGGGACGCCTGGTGCGCGCGCAGTCTGGCCGATGAAGACATCGTCCGTCTGATCCTGGACGGCACCGTGATCAAGACCCGGCTGGACCGGAAAGCCACGAACATTTCTGTTCTGGCCGCCATCGGCGTGCGCCGCCCCTCTCGTGACATCGCGTTCCGCGATGCACTGCCGGGCAGTGGACGGGCAGAAGGTGCTGTTATCCATCAGGAACATGGGCGGCGAGAGCACGGCCGCCTGGCGCCAGTTCCTGGAGGATCTCGATGCCCGCAGCCTGAAACGGCCCGAATTCGTGGTCGTCGACGGCGCCCCGGGGCTTGAAGCTGCGCTCGTGGCGTTGTGGGGCGAGGACCTGCCCATCCAGCGCTGCACGGTTCACAAGCACCGGAACCTCCTCGCGCATGCCCCCAAGCGCCTGCACGACGAGTTGGGCGAGGACTACCGCGACATGATTTACGCCTGCACCGCCGCCGAAATCGAAAAGCGCCGCAAGGTATTCTTGCGAAAATGGAGGCTCAAGTGCCGCGCTGTCGCCGACAGCCTCGAGGAAGCAGGCGAGTGGCTGTTTACCTTCACCCGCCTCGACCCGTCACAGTGGAAATCGGCGCGGACCACCAACGCCATCGAGCGGCTGAACGAGGAGTTCCGCCGCCGCATCAAGACCCAGACCGTGCTGCCCTGCGCAGAGACCGTGCCCATGCTGCTCTGGGCCCTGCTGGCCTCCGGCCAGATCCAGATGCGCAAGGTCGATGGCTGGGAAACTCTGTCTCAGCCCCTCGAACCCATGCCACTTGACCTCGCGGCCTGAGAAACCGATCCTTCACATCCCCGGAGCGCGCCGCCAGGGAATTTCCACAGCATTCGCGACACGACCTGCCTCGCCCGGATCGAACAGTTGCGGTGTATGGATCGCCGTACGCAAGACAGTGACAACTGACGGCTGACCGAGATCCTTCGCCAGCCGCGCCTAGCGATGTCTTTCACCAGATCCTTCCTTGAACGCAGGCCCGGGCGATCGGCGGGCGATTTTCGATTAAATCGTCGACGTAGATGTCGCCTCGCGCTTGTGTGTGATCCCCCGCCCCCCCTATTTGTGTGCTTTTGGTCCCTGTCTACGATCTGATGTCCGACACGCATCAAAGGGCGCAGCGCCCATGATCTATCCGGCTGACACTGGCCCGCCTCATCCTTGCCAGGACTGTACCGGAACCGCCTATGCGGGCAGCGGCGGGCAGTCTCTGAACCCGGACGTCGCTGCGCGCAGAACTTTCGCAGATCACCTGCTGCGCGACCTGCAGGCGGCGCAGCCTGTTACAGCGTCTCGATCAGCGATATTTCAATGGGGCCGGGGCAAAGAACCGAAGACGGCGCGGCGGCGCCATGTCCGGGACACACCCCCCGCGCTGCCGCGATCAGCCGCACGCAGAAAGCAGGGGTTTGCAGGCGATGACGCATCGGCACGATCCCGAGCCTATCATTGCCCCTTGTACCATCTGCCGGGATAAGACGCTTGAATTCATGATTTCGAAGTCAATCATATCTTTACGGCGGCGGCATAACCTTGGGGCGCAACTTCGGATATGCACCCATGACTGTTTATCTGGTCGAACCGGCCAACTGGAATGACCCCGACTTCTGGAACTCGGTTGCGGAATCCGCAGGCGGGCACAGTCTCGATCTTTCCGGCCTGCCGAATACATATCAGATCGCCTTTGTGTCGAGCACCGGCAAACTGTCGATTAATGACGGGACAACGGTTTTCGTCATTGGCGATGCCAGCGCCAGCGGCCCTTTTGACGCGCAGCTCGGCCCATCGACGGAGTTCGAGTATTTCACCATCATCGGCAGCGCCGGCAACGACAGTTTCACCGGCAGCGGCGGTTCTGAAGATTTCGCTGGCGGCGAGGGCGACGACAGTTTCTACGGCGGTGGCGGCGACGACACGCTGGCGGGCGGCGACGGGAACGACACGTTTTCGATTCACGGCAGCGGCGCCGGACTCGACCAGATCGACGGTGGCGCGGGCACCGATACCTGGCAGGGCTCCTCCAGCAACGATGTCTTCAACGTCAGCAGCGGACTGAGCAACCTCACCAGCGTCGAGGTGATCGACGGCGGCGATGGGTATGACGTGATCCGGGGCACCTCGGGCGATGACACTATCGACCTGTCTGTGGGTTATACGCTCACAAGCATCGAGCTGATCGACGGCGGCGCGGGCAACGATTCGATCATCGGCACCGCCAGCGGCGATTTCATCTACGGCAACAGCGGCAATGACACGCTGATCGGCGGCGGCGGCGACGACAGCTTCTCGATCTACGGATCGGGCGGCGGGCTGGATCAGATCGACGGCGGCGCTGGCTATGACAAGATCGAGGGCCACTCCAGCAACGACATACTCTACGTCGAAAGCGGCCTCGCCAACCTGACCAGCATCGAAGAGATCGACGGTGGCCTCGGATATGACCGCATCTACGGCACCGCAGGCGATGACACGCTGGATTTTTCCAGCGGTCCGATCCTCACAAGCATCGAGCAGATCGATGGCGGTGCGGGCAACGATTCGATCATCGGCACCGCCAGCGGCGATTTCATCTATGGCAACAGCGGCAATGACACGCTGATCGGCGGTGGCGGTGACGACAGCTTCTCGATCTACGGATCGGGCGGCGGGCTGGATCAGATCGACGGCGGCGATGGCTACGACAAGATCGAAGGCTCGACCAGCAGTGACGTACTCTATGTCGAAAGCGGCCTCGCCAACCTGACCGGCATCGAAGAGATCGACGGTGGCCTCGGATATGACCGCATCTACGGCACCGCAGGCGATGACACGCTGGATTTCTCCAGCGGTCCGATCCTCACAAGCATCGAGCTGATCGACGGCGGCGCGGGCAACGATTCGATCATCGGCTCCGCCAGCGGCGATTTCATCTACGGCAACAGCGGCAATGACACGCTGATCGGCGGCGGCGGCGACGACAGCTTCTCGATCTACGGATCGGGCGGCGGGCTGGATCAGATCGAC
>NZ_JAUOQN010000123.1:0-3833 GCF_030547555.1 Salipiger sp. 1_MG-2023
GACCGAGGCTGTAGGATAAGTGTGTCCGGGGGAAGGGGCAGCTTGGCCATCAGCGGCTTTGTGCAACAGAGCCCCCTGCGGGCCAATGCGCCATGGCACGCGACAGCTATCCGGGGAGCGCGCGCGCCATACCGCTTGGCACCCCCACACTGGCCGGGTTTTGTACCGCCGCTTGGCCGGATTTGCCTCCGCCGCATTCTCAAGCTGATCCGGCGCGAAGCCTTCGACCACGGTGATGGCGCGGGGGCGCAGCGTGGTCAGGAAAGATGGCTCGCTGCCAAAACTGGCGGCCAGCCGCAGGGCCAACAGCGCCTTCTCGGGGTCGATGAACGGTGCGGGCACGTTGGCACCGGTCTCTTCGCACGCACCTTCGCCTCGGTGGCGGGCGATCTCGTCGAGCAACTCGATGGCGGACGGGCTGCGCCCGACCTTGGGCGGGGCAATGACATCACCGTCTACCAACAAGTGCTGGAGACGACAGAGCCGGGCAAAGCTGGTCAGGGCGATGATGGGTTTCCTCCGACCTCACCCGCCAGGCGGCGCATCTGAAGGCAGTCACCCCGAAGCTGCGGGCCAAGGCGGCGGGCGTCGCCGTCGAGATGTTCCTGACCCGCGACGCCGTGGCGCCCACGGCCCTTCCGTTGCCCGATCGCGCCGCGCGACGGCTCTGCGACCGGCTGGTCGATCTCGCTGCGGTGCGCGAACTCACGGGCCGCGATACCTTCCGGCTCTACGGGGTCTGAGCGATGGTGAAGGATTGTCGCGACCCTGAACTTGACCGCGAGTTGTCCGACCTGCCGCCGGAGCTGCGCTGGCGCGAATGGATGCGCCGGATCGAGGCGGTGCTGTCTGCCTCTTCCTCGCCGGTGCCGCGCGGGGATCTGGCGCGTGTGGTGGGGCAGGGGTCCTCGGTCGATCTGCTGGTTGAAGACCTGTCAGCCGAGCTGGAGGGTCGGGCGCTCGAGATAGCCCAGGTCGCTGGCGGCTGGATGTTCCGGACGCGGGCTATCTACGCCGCCGCGATCCGCGCTGCGGCGGATGTCGGCGACCAGTTGCTGGATCTGAATGAATTTGACGTCGCGGTGCTGGCCTCCATCGCCTACCACCAGCCAATCACGCGCGACGGGCTGAGGTGTTTGATCCCACGGTTTGATGGTGTGATCCTTTCTCAAGGTTGGAAGCAAGCATTATGGGACAAGTTCGTCATGGTAGCGCCACGACCACGCACGCTGTCAGGTCAGCGGCAACCTCTGCCGCACCAGGGTCGTCCAATAGGAACTCCCCCAAGCGATCACCTCGTCGTTGAAATCATATCTCGGGTGATGAAGGCCTGCGGATGGGCCGTTGCCGACGTTGATCATCGCGCCGGGAACCTCTTTGAGCATGAAGGAGAAATCCTCACCACCCAGCGTTTGCGGCATGTCGAGGTGGACGTTTTCGATGCCGGCCACCTCTTGCGCCGCCATCGCGGCCAGTTCGGTTTCCCGCTCATGGTTGACCGTCACCGGGTAATGCCGGGTGTATTCGAGCGTGCCGACAGCCCCGTAGGCGGCCGCGATATTGCCCACCATCGTCTTAGGGTCAGGACCCATTGATTTGGTTGGGCGAGCGTGATTCACCGTTCGAAAACGAGCGGTGAACATGTCTGATCTTTTCTGGTTGAGCGATGCGCAGATGGCGCGTCTGGAGCCTTACTTTCCCAAGTCGCACGGCAAGCCCAGGGTTGATGACCGGCGTGTCCTGAGCGGGATTATCTTCATCAATCGCAACGGCTTGCGGTGGCGAGATGCGCCGAGGGAATACGGCCCGCACAAGACGCTCTATAACCGCTGGAAGCGTTGGAGGTGAGTGGCCAAACGCCATTGGTTCGAGAGAGGCCACGAGCGGGGGCGTCTTCGCCCGGATCATGGCGGGGTTGGCGGCCGAGCACGGTGAAGAGACGACCGTGATGATCGACGCAACTCATCTGAAGGCCCATCGTACGGCGTCCAGCCTGGGCGTCAAAAAGGGGGGCGTGGGCGTCTGATTGGCCGAACCAAAGGCGGCATGAATATGAAGCTGCACGCCGTCTGCGACAGCCAAGGCCAGCCCATCGACCTGTTCCTGACTGCCGGACCCGTCAGCGATTACATCGGGGCGCGTGCTCTGGTCAGCGGGTTGCCCAACGTGAAATGGCTGCTCGGAGATCGTGGCTATGATGCCGATTGGTTCAGAGAAGCATTGCAGGGCAAGAAGATACGTCCTTACATCCCGCGCCGGAAGAGACGGAAGACACCCGTCCAGTACGACAAGCGCAGATACAAACGTCGCAACCGGATCGAGATCATGTTTGGCAGGCTCAAGGACTGGAGGAGGGTTGCGACCCGTTATGACCGCTGCCCAAAAACCTTCTTCTCAGCTATCGCACTGGCTGCGACCGTAATCTTCTGGCTTTGAGAGAGAACGAGTCCTGACCCTACTCAAAAGCAGTCGGACAAGATGGCGGACACCATCGTCTCCGCCGTCGCCTTGCCGCTCGAAAATCTGTAATCTGTGCTTATCCGAAACGAGGCGAGAGCGGCCAAGGTGAGGTGGCCGCTCTTTTTTCAATTGGTGCAAGTGGCGCACGCCACGAAACGGCTCTGGCGGGGATCAGCCCCATTTCATCTCGCCGGTCAGAACCTTGGCGCCGACGTTCAATGCCACGCCCATGCCGAGATCGGGATAACGGGCGGTCATCGCGGCGATCAGCTCTTCCGAGCCATCCGCCTTGTCGAGCTCTTCCTCAATCGCCAGCAGATAATTCTTGGTGAATTGCACGCCGTCCAGACCCATCGGCGCGTCCGGGGTCATGTGGCCAGGCACGATAACCCGCGGGTTGCGGGCAACAATAGCGTCCAGATTGGCGATCCATGCGGCGCGCTGTTCCTTGGTCGGCGTGTCCGCAGTCCAGACATGCACGCCAGAGAACACCATCACGCCGCCGAACACGGCCTGCAGATCCTCGATCCACAGGTAGCGGCGGTTGGCCAGCCCTTCGGCGGGAACGATTTCGATTGAATGGCCGTCCACCGTGAGCGTCCCGTTGTCATCCGCTTCGGGAATGACCACCTCTGCCACCGTCGCCGGGCCGTTCTCGCCCAGTTGCGGCCCCCAGGTTTCGATCTTTTTCGCCACGTTGGCATTGATGGCCGCGACGGTTTCGCTGGCTGCAATGACGCGGGCCTCGGGGAAGGCTTCGACGATCGGGCGCAGGCTGAAGTAGAAATCGGGATCGCTCTGGCTGATGTAGATCGTGGTCAGACTCTTGCCCGTGGCTTTGATATCTTTGGCCAATGCGCGACCATCCGGCAAGGTGAACCCGCCGTCGATCAGCACAGCCTCGGTTGCGCCCTGGACCAGGATCGGTGCGCGGAAAAAGCCGTTCTCGCCGGCAGGGAAATGGGTCCAGGTCAGCCCATTCGCATCCGCGAAGGAGAGGCCGGGTGCCATCATGGCAGCGGCTCCGGCTGCGGTGGTCAGTTTCAGGATGTCTCTGCGGTTCATGGGTTTTGTCCTTTGGTTGTAGAAGGATCAGCGCAGCTTGAGCGCGGCGCGCACAGCATCGGGGCCGGAATAGAGCGTGCTCGCATCCAGCGCGCTACGCGTGCCATCGACTTCGGCAATTAGGGCGGGAACGCCCCGGAGTTGGTAGGTTGTCATCAGGGTGCGGGCCTGTGCCGTGCGGCGGCGCACCAGCTCTGCAAGCGCCGCATCGGGGCTCAGGACACACGCTGCGGCGGTAGTGCCCCGAGAGGTGGTGTAAGAGCGCCGACCTTCGGAGAGGTCCAAGGCTGATCAGGTCGCCACGGCGG
>NZ_JAUOQN010000124.1:0-3759 GCF_030547555.1 Salipiger sp. 1_MG-2023
TTGGTTCTCGCAACCCGACCCTACCGGGAAACCCGATGGCCACCGTAAGCTACACCACGTCTGGGGACGTCACCCGTTCGCGCTGGGCCAAAAAATCCGTCCTTCAAGGCTTGACTGGTGGGCCATGCAGAAATCCGATAGTGCTCGGATAAACTTTGTTTCTGAGGTGCGGCGGTCTGGCGTTATCCCCATTTCTGTTAGCCAGAATTTAAGGGCGGCGTAGGTCGTCGCGTCTGCTGGCTCAAACTCGCAATATACTTGGCTGGTTCCCTCGATCAGGTCTCCAAACTGGTCTGAGGTTGTTGTGTAGGTTCTTTTGTTGTCTTTCAAATTTCGTCCTTCCAATAGGTGTTGGCCCTTCGGAGAGGCTGGGCCTCAGGGCTATTCAATCAGCGATGTTGGGAAGCAAGGCCGCTCACACGCCCAAGCATTTGACACAGAAAAACCCGCGATCCTTTCGGGGCGGGTTTCGGGTGGCTTATAGCCTGACACGCTGGAGCTAAACTCAGGTCAAGCCTGATGCTATCGAGCGCGTTTCAGTTATCTAGTATGTGGCTCGCATAAAGTCAAATACCTTCAAGTTATTGCATGTGTTCTGGCAGTTGAGTGCAGTTCTATCAGTCATCCAAGGCCACGCGCAGGGCCATGCCTTAAGCTGCAACAAGGTGCTGGGTTGCTGCCTGCCTTCGCCTCTCTCGGATACCTTTTGAGTAGAGCCTAGCGTTACTGGTGCCTGTTACTGGATTGATGGTAACAATAGGGCTGTTTTACTTGCTAATGATGCTAGAATCACATTACTCTAGTATCAAATGTTACTGCTTGGAGTGAGCATCATGGCAATCGTCGGGTATCGTCGGGTTAGCAGTGTAGATCCGAACTTGGACCGTCAGGACCTAGGGCAGGTCGATAAGGTCTTTGAAGAAAAGCTGTCAGGGAAGAGCGCCAAGGACCGCCCAGCGCTGCAATCTCTCCTGGACTATGTCCGAGAGGGTGACAGTGTGGTGGTCTACTCTATCGACCGTCTTGCCCGTGACCTGAGGGACCTTCAGGACATCATCCAGCACGTCAACGACAAGGGTGCATCCATTGCCTTCCTGTCTGAAGGGCTGACCTTCTCTGCTCACAAGGAAGATGCCTTCGCTAGGCTGCAACTACAGATGATGGGAGCCTTTGCTGAGTTTGAGCGAAACATCATCCGCAAGCGTCAGGCTGAGGGGATCGCGAAGGCCAAGGAGAAAGGCGTCTATAAGGGTAGGAAGCCCAGCATCGACCGTGAGAAGGTCAAGGAACTCAAAGCTGAGGGGCTGTCCACCTACAAGATTGCTGGCAGCATGGGCATCAGCCGTATGTCGGTACACCGCATCTTGAATGGGTAGGTTGCGGTTTACTCTGAAAGGTGAAGGACCCCGCCTAGGTGCGGGGCCCCTTGGATTCATCAGAGGGTGGGGGCAATTCTGAACCAGCAGGCCCTTCGGTTGCCGGGCAAAAAATAGAACTTCGTAATATCAAGACGCGCCTTGGTCAGCTTCATGAGGGCAAAGTATTCGAACCTGCCACCCATTCCTTTGCGCTAGGGGTAGGAACTCCCGCTGGTTATGCGTGAGCCTATCTCCGGGTGCTTTTACTTCTATTATTTTCCGCTCGCCGTTTGCTCCATAAGCGAAAATATCAGCCCAACCATACGTCCCAGACGCATCGAGACTATCCATGGAAAGCCAAGATCCTTGTTCTTCTAGCTCGGATATTTCTACCATCAGCCTAACGATCTCTGAGTTCTTTGCCTGCCAGCTGGCCTCTGGTATGCTCGTTGGATCAAAGTTCGGTTTGTGACTTAATTCCATAAGCTCTCGCGCGCTAAGGGATGATCTATATTTCGGTAAACTTTCGAGGAAGGAGTGTGAGTCATCCTCATTCAGAAACCTAAGCGGTAAAGTGACTGGGAATTTTGCAATCGAGCTATGAACCTTGTGGAAAGCTGAATAATCTCCCGTTTTCCTACGTTCATGACTGGCGATGATCAACTCTTTCGGGTCAAATCTAGCCAGCTCCGAAATCTCGTTTGTGTAGGTGTGGCGCAGTTTCATTCTCTTGTTGTCGATTGTAGTCTGAGCCATTCTCGGGAGTTCGCAGTGGAAATTTTTCCAGCAGTTCCTTAGTCTATTTACAAAGTCTTTTGGTGGTTCTTGATGTTGGTAAAATTGCGGGAAGAAATTCTTAAATGCACTTTTTGATTTTGCTGCCTTGGACCATCCGTATATCGTAAAAAGGACGCGTTCGATGTAGTCCCATTCGCTTGATCGTTCCGATATTTTCTGTACAATTTCGCTTCTTTGGCTCTCGGTGTGGCGGTGTAATGCGTAGAAGGCGGTAGGTCCGCTCCTGATCATAGATTCAAGAGTTATTTTTGTCGCTGACTTTTTAGTGAAAGTGGCCTCTAGCAAGACGGCAAGTAGCCTTCTTTCGTCTACGTATAGTCCTTTCTCCCTTGACAAGTATTTTATTGCGGCAGCTTCAACGCTTTCCCACTCGTCATTTTGTGTATGTCTCCATTCCTTCCTTGATCGTCTCAGGAGAGGCGCACTTGAGACGGATATTTGGTTGCTTTCGAGAAAGATGACATCTGCACGCTTGAGGGGATTAAGATTGTTCATGTTGTCGCGTGGTTTTCTTTGTTGGGCAGGGCGGCAGGATGGCTCAAATATTCATCAATAGAATTTCAAGGCAAAAAGAAAGTTGCTGTGCGGCTTGAGAAAGTCAATCCTTTACATTGTTGCCTCTAGTTGTTCCATCCTGGAGTAACATATGCCCCTCGTCGATCAGCGCTTTTGCAGGCGCAATCATCCGCAGTTTGTAAAGAAGCGCCTTAGGAAGGATTGTGCTCGAGGATTCCTGGCTCTCCCGGGTGTGCAGCATCATCCTTCTGTCGCCAGCGGAACGAGATGAAGACAGGTACTTTTATCGATTTGGCGATTTCTCCGATGCATTTTGCTGCATAGTATGCGGACACCCCTTGAAATGAGAAATCGAGACTTTCAATGTAGTGGTAGCCCTCATCATCTTTGAGGCCGGGAACCATATTTGTCGATACTACCGCTGCCAGTTCTTCATACCCACCAAGTCTCTTGAAACCGGTTTCTAAGGCGAGGGTCATAAGTCCTTTCCAGTTTGATTTCGTGGGGGCTACGTTGTCGAAGCTGCCAGACACGAATTTTGCATGGTTCAAATTTGGGATGTCGCTGAACTGGAAATACTTAGGGTTTTCTTCCCCTTTAATCTCTGCTTCGGGTTTGGTGTACTCTTCAAGGTAGTGTTCAAGAATTTTTGTAATCACATCTTCAATTTCAAAAATTCCCTTCAATTCGTTCAGGCGTTTATAGTCGGCATCTTTGATGTACACGTAGGGCAAAACGTCTTTCCTCTTAGAACAGATACTTGTTCTTTGGCAGGCTCCCATGTGGAGTACGGATTGGCAATAGTGGGCTCTGAGCAGGCACAACCTTTGGATTCATTTTGGCACACATTGGCACACACCTTGCAAGTTTCGGCACCAAGCTGCTATCAGGGCGTTGGATGCAATTGGATTATGGTAGACGCAGCCTAGCCGGAAAAATTCTTTGATTTTGAGGGCTTGATAGTGCGAAGCACGTTAGCGTTGAGGTCGCTGTGGGGTAACTCCCGTGGAAGGAGCTATGGCTGAATCTGGTGTTTGGGCGGTTTGAAAGCTGGCGGTGCATCTGGTTGGTTTGATGTTGCCAAACA
>NZ_JAUOQN010000125.1:0-3668 GCF_030547555.1 Salipiger sp. 1_MG-2023
TCACACCCGGCCGCGCGCTGCGCTACGCCGGGGGCTCCGCGCGCGGCCTCCTACACCAAGCGTTGGGACACTACCGACGTGGAACGGGTCAACATGGAGACGGGTCCGTTGGCCCTCTGGCTCTGGAATGCACTGAGTGAGCGCGGGGTCCAGTCCTTTGCCTCGATGCCCGCCACGCCAATGGCGTGCTGAAGATGATGCCGAACAGTGAGGCGGATCAGGAAAGGATCCAGTGAATCCTTTCCCTGCCGAACGACAGGCTGGATGCCCGAGGCTTGGCGCAGATCGTCCGGACCGGCTGGTTCCGGGCCGTGCAGATCAACAGCCACGACGCCTATGTGACACGCGCCTTGCTGACTGCGCGCGATACGCTGGTCAGCATGCGCGTCCGGCTGGAGAATGACGTCCGGGGGCTGTTGAAGACCTTTGGCGTGATGTTCGGCAAGCGGGTCGGCGGTTTCAAGCGCCGTGCTGAGGAGATCATCGCGCGGGATCTTGCGGTCTCGCCCGAGCTTGTGCCCGTCTTCGAGGCCTTGATGAAAGCCCGGCGCGACATCCTAGTCAGGATCGCCGATCTCGATCGCCGGATCCGCGTGATTGCCAGAAGCCATCAGACGGTCCGCTTGCTGATGACCCCACCGGGCGTCGGACCGATGACTGCGATGGCAGTCGTCGCGGCACTCGACGATGCCGGACGGTTCCGTCGCTCGTCGCGTGCCGGGGCCGACCTTGGCTGGACGCCGCGCCGTTCCGAGTCGGGCGAGATCAGCCGGACCGGCCGCGTCTCGAAGCGCGGCGATGCCTTCACCAGGAAATGCCTCTTCGAGGCGGCAAACGCGATTTCCTGCCGGAAACTGGGTGGCGGTCGCCTGCGCGACTGGGCCAAGGCAATCGCAGAACGCACCGGACCGCGGAAGTCCAAGGTCGCGTCGGCCAGGAAACTGGCTGTCACGCTACACGCCATGTGGCGCACCGGCACACCCTTCCAGGAGGACGCCGCCATCTGAACAAGCCAGATCCAAAACGCTGACTTCGCCACACCCGAATGCGTCCAGCCGGGACGCGCGGCGAGGGTAAGATCGCTCTAAGAACAGCGGACTTGACCGCGCACACCACTTCGATCTGCCCGACCCTGAACGCAAACATGCGGCGCCCATCGCACTGATCGCGCAGCGAACCCAAGAGCCCGGCACGCACAAGGACCAGCAATAAGATCAGAACTTGACCAAGGCGATTAGAGAACGCACCGGGACACTGCTGCGAACACGGCCTTGAATGCGGCCGATGGTATCAAGGCACTAGCCAAAAGCCTAAAACCCATACCCCTTCTCTGTCCCGCCTATGCATGCTTCCGGCAACCGCCCCCTGGTTTTGATGCTTGAGTAAGCATGAATGCACCAACAGACAGGGCGGCCATGACAGTTCAACACATGTTCTCGCGTTAAACCTCACGCTTTAGCCACTTGGCGACAGTCTTCGGATTGATGCCCAGCTCTTGGCTCAGCTGCGCGAGCGAAGCTTGCGATCGCTGTATTGCTGCTCTGACAGCGTGCGTGCTCGCGGCGCTCCCGCGACGAACTTATCCCATAATACCTCCTTCCAATATTGAGAAAGGATCACACCATTAAACCGTGGGATCAAACACCTATGCGCGAATAGTGGCCTGAAATATCATAAAATATTTGCGCCATATTCAAAATTAAATCCGCAAAATCTTTGGAATAATAACGCTGTGATCAGGTAAGGGAAATTTCTCGATATTTCCGATATCCAAGATTGTGTGCGAGTTAACCAAATACAAAGAATCTTTGGATACGGCTTTCCTAATTGTAAGTAAATCCCCTATCTGACGGTGAATGAATGACATATTTAGCCAGTCAAGAAGTCCTTGTTGACCAGTTGATCAACGGCGGTTCTGGTCAGAAATGGGCGATGACTCAAAGTCAGATAATTTCTGTAAATTTGGAATCAATATCGGATGAAGCAAAGGCCTATGCAAGATGGGCATTGCAATCATGGGAAATGGTTGCCGACATACACTTTGTGGAGACGGCATCTTCGACCATGCCTAGATCCACCAAGGCGAACATCACCTTTACTGATAGCGATCCAGGAGCTTACTGCACATGGCTGGGTGTAGGGTCCACCCTAACGAGCGCCACCATCAATATCTCTTCAGACTGGATCTCCGATTTTGGAGAAGGTGCTGGTAGTTACGCATATCAGACATTCATTCATGAGATCGGGCATGCGATCGGACTTAACCATGCTGGGGACTATGACGGTAGTTCTGGTGTAGCCGCGGCTTACTTGAACGACAGTTGGCAGCTGAGCGTCATGTCATATATAAGTCAGAGCTATAACCAAAACATAAACGCTTCATATGCGTCGCTGATCGCGCCAATGACGTCAGACATTTTGGCAGTCCAAAAAATGTATGGGTTACCAAAGGCAGACAGCGCGACCGCCGGGAACACGGTGTGGGGAAATCAATCTAATCTTGGGAACTTCATTGATCAAGCATATTCCGCTTTCCTGTCTGGCGACATCAATCAAATCTACTATGGAGATCCGTTAGCCTTGACAATTTTTGATTTAGATGGGCAGGACATTATTAATATTTCTGAGAACCATTCTGATAATTATTTATCTCTAAGAGGGGGGGGATTTTCGAATATCGCTGGCGGTATAGAGAACTTATCGATACTCGAAGGGACACTGATCGAAGATGCAAGGTTAGGCGGCGGAAACGATACGGTCTCAGGAAACAACTATGACAATGATATTTATGCAGGCGCGGGAAATGACGTCCTGAACGGGAACGGTGGTAGGGATCGCATCTGGGGAGGTTCTGGCGCCGATACGATCGACGGCGGTCGTGGCGATGACGATATATATGGAAACAGTCAATCCGATTGCATCAAAGGGGGCCTAGGAAACGATACGGTCAACGCGGGCAAGGGTGCTGACATCGTTTACCTCGGCAGTGGCAATGATGTCTTTGACGATCACAGTCAGGCGGGGCCATACGGCGCGGATTACGTACAAGGCGATGGTGGAGCCGACACCTTGCTCAGCGTTGGAGGTGACGACACTCTTTTGGGCGGCGATGGCCCCGACTTTGTCCGGAGCGGGGCTGGCGACAATTTCTTGGCTGGAGGGCGGCACAACGATACCCTCTCAGGGGGTGATGGGGACGACATCGTTTATGGAGGGAGAGGGAGCGACATCTGCTATCTAGGGAATGGGGACGACCTGTTCTACGACGAAGATCAGCAGGTCTTTGGTAATGACCTCATATTTGGTGGAAGAGGAAGCGACACATTTATCCTTCTTGGCGGGAACGATACGATCCATGGTGGCGCCGGGGCAGATCACTTCGACTTGTCGCGCGCCTCTGGGAATTTTCAAATCGTTAACTTCGAACTTGAACAGGACACGATCCTTCTGCCGGCGTACCTTGAGAATGCTAAACTGACTGGGTTCTTGTCATCGCCGCTGGGCATCTCAGTCCAGCTTGGGGATGATCTCTATGTGACGCTCGGCGGCATTGAGGAAGATCAGTTCGAGTTGGTAGATTTTCTCTTTGCTTAGGTGTCACATCCCGGCAGGTAATATGGCTGTTTCTTGAACAGCTCTGGCTTGAGTTTGTGCCAGTCCTTCATCGC
>NZ_JAUOQN010000126.1:0-3605 GCF_030547555.1 Salipiger sp. 1_MG-2023
CGTTCGCTTCATTGTCCGTCCCTTCGTTGGGTCGGACTCTAATTTCAAATGGAGAAAAAATCCCGTGGCAGGTCAGCTTTTCACGGCGTGCCATTCGCGGACGGATCGCTTCCACTCCCGAGAGGTAGCATTCAGAGCGAGATAGATCAATTTCGCCGCCGCCTCATCGCTGGGGAAGTGCCCCCGGGTGCGGACGGCCCGGCGGATCTTCGAGTTCAGCGCCTCTATGGCATTCGTCGTGTAGATCAGTTTGCGGATCGTCGAGGAACGGGATGACCTCGGCCCAGGCTCGTCGCCAGCTCGGCGCGATTGCCGGGTAGCGGGCGGCCAGATCGCTGTCCTCGAACTCCGCCAGTGCGGTTTCGGCAGCCGCCGCGGAGCTATTGTCAAATCTGGTGTTTGGGCGGTCATCAAGCGGCGGCCTGATCTTGTGTTGATGGCTTGATGCCGTTGATGAAATCGACGCCTTCGATGACGTCTGCGAGATGAGCGAAGCCGCGCAGCTTGCGCCAGCTTTTCTCAGCGCATTGGCCGAGCTTGAACATCATGTGGAGCATCCCGTCCCGGCTCAGGCATCCCTTGGTGCGTTTCGTGCGGTGGCGGATGGTGGCGAACGCGCTCTCGATGGGATTTGACGTCCTGATGCTCTGCCACCCGAGCAGCGCATCATACGAAAGTCGGCGCTCGGCCATCTCGTGGCGGGCGCAGGCACTTGAAAGCCCGCGCAGCGGCTCGGCCGATGGCGTCGCTGCGCGCCTGACCTGCCCCCCCGACCCGGCTGAGCGCCCTCGAGGAATTCAAGGTGTCCATCGACCCGATGGTCGTGGCCACGAAACTGAAAAAGGACGGGACGAAGACCCGTGTCTACACCAGCCGCAGGATCGGCAAGAGGCACAAGTTGAAACTTGCGCGCTTTTCCGAGGAAAGCCGGCTGCGCCGGTATTTCGAGGCCCCCGGCGAGCTCTGGAAAATGGCTTGCAAGGGCCTTCAGAAGGGTCGGCGCCCGAGCAAGCAGCATATCGCTTTGGCTCGTAACGCTCTTTTCCTTCGGATTTCCCAATACACAGGCCCGCTGCGCAGGACCAGCCTCGTGGGCCTGCGCCACGAAGGTGACGACCCGCACCTGATCCTTCCCACGGGCAGCGGCACCGGGACCCTCATAATCCCGGCAATCGAAACGAAGACGTTGAGCGAACTGCACATCCAGATCGATCCGGAGACGGTGAAGATGATCAAGTATTATATCGCGCATTTTCTCCCCGAAGCCCGCCGCCTGGCCCGTGCCCGAGTGGGCAATCCGCACTTGTTCCCGGGCTATCCGAAAAAGGAAAACGACGCGTCTGCGCATCCGCCGGGCCTGGGACACATGTCCAAGGAGAAGGCCAACAATACCTTTCGCAATCAGCTGTGGCGGCATTTCAGGATCGATCTGAATCTGCATGTCATGCGGCATCTCGCCGGCAAGATCATTCTCGATCAGGATCCCAGCGCCATGGAACTGGTGCGGATCCTGCTCGATCACCGGCGCATCGAGACGACGCAGAGCTACTACGCCGAAGTCAACGCGATCATCGCTCAGCACCGCTATCTGCATCTTCTCGAAAGGAGCCAGCGGAGCGTGCTTGCGAAGGTCAATTTCAAGATCGTGGAGGATCACGCATGCCGAAACACCGGGTAACCGCACCGCGCGACGCCTGGCCGGACGTCCTGCGCGTCCGGTTCGATGCGCTTTCGCTTACGGAACATCAAAGACACCGCCTGGGCCAAGCACTTAGGCGGTGGATCCTGCTCGCGCCGGACCCTCTCGAGGTGACGCGGCAGACGTGCGAAGCCGTAATCGCACCAGTCCAGCGGGCGCGGAGGGATGTGGCAGCGAGCATGCGGCAGGTCCTCGGGCTCGTCTTCCCCGAGGCCGCACCCATGCTCTATTCCCTGCGCGAACCGAGGCGTCGCAACCCGCGCGACCCGCGGGCCGATTTCGCGGAGCATCTGAAACGACATCTGAGACGATGCCCGCAGGAGTGGCAGGATCGCGCCGCGCCGATGTTGATCGTCGACCCGGACGGTCTCGAAGATGGGCTGCTGGTCCAGGCATGGGCTGCCTCGACGCTGAAGAGGTGCGTGGAAGCGGCTGGCAGATACTTCGACTGCTGTCGCGAATCCAGCCTGCCATGCTTCCTTCATTCTGCCGGGGTGAAGGCCCGTCTGAGAAAAATGTAGGAAGCTGGTAGCAGACCGGCAGCCGCAACTATTGAGATCGCGAGCCTGCTTGCGTTCTCGAGTGCCCTGTTCCCGGAAAAGGATCATGGCTGGCTCGAAAGGACGCATCGGAGCCTGAAGAAAATCGCTGCGGCCTCCCCGTCACGCAATGCCGGCCGGGCTCTTCCCGCCGACGATCTCAGGCATTTTGGCCTGGAGATCTTTGAGCTGGCAGATCGAAAATTCGACGAGGCACGCCTTCGACGCGACTTCGAAGAGGCCCACATGTTGGCGCGGACAGCCCTGGCACTCGTGTTGCTGACGGAAGCTCCGATGCGCGTCGGTGCGCTCGCCTCGGTCGATGTCACACCCGGCCTTCTGGCACGTCTTGTCCTGATACATGTGGAGGGGTGCGACACGAAAACAGGCGAGGCGGAGACCAGGCTCTTCAGCAGCGAGGCCGTACGGTGCCTGTCGTCCTACATTTCCCGGCACCGCGCCGCGATGGCACTACCCACGGAGAACAAGCTCTTCGTCGGCGACAACGGTCTCGCCGTTCTCGGTGCTACGCTCTCGGAAAACATCGGACGCCTGACCGAAGATCGGCTCGGCCGCCGTGTCACGGCGCACCCGATCCGCCATTCGGCCGCGAATTTCATCGTCGCACGCGCGCCGGAGGAGGCCGCCCTCGCGTCGGTCATTCTCGGTCACCGCACGCGCGGTGTGACACCGGTCTACACGCGCCGGGCCGGTCAGGTCCTGGCGAGCAAGACCCATGCGGAGGCGGCAAGGCGCACCGCCGAGCGGCTCGGCGCGGATACGGAGGTATTTCGTCGAAAAGGGGCGAAAACCCCGCGCAGAAAGCGTCACGACCGGGCTCTCCGAAAGAAGCGGTAGAATGCATCCGAAGCGGCGCCGCGGTAGTCGGTGCCCGGGTTGATCAACGTGCATGCGGCCACGCGGCGTTGGAGGGGAATTCGATACCCGCGTCGGGGTGGTAGTCAGGACAAGGCGACCCGCCGGCACGGCCCTGGGCGTGAAGGCTTACCAGTCCGAAGCCAGATTGCTGCGGGAGCGCCCGGTCGGACCCAATGGTGAGGCATTCGGAACAGGAAGTTGGGAAGCTGCTGCCGGCGATCTCGGCGCGCCCCTTCTCGCGAGGGCGCGCCGGTCTCAGCCGGACAGCGCGGAATGAAACGAGGGTCGGCCAATGAAATTCCTTCGGCTGCTACCGGGAACGCCGACCTGAAACCCCGTCCAAGGAAAGGAGGTGAGGACGCTTGATGCGGACACGACTGTCCGTGCAAGGAACGAGGAGAACGAGATGCCAGAGGTGGTCCTGAATTTTCGACCAGTTTTCCGCCGGGCTAAGCTGTAGCATGGGTTTCATTTCAGGCGGCAGCTTT
>NZ_JAUOQN010000127.1:0-3536 GCF_030547555.1 Salipiger sp. 1_MG-2023
ATTGCGCCAGCAATGTCCCGAGAGGGGCCGTCGCGGCTTGGGGTGAATTCCACGGCGCGGATGTCGGATGTGGCCGGTGATCTGCCCCCCGCGGGTCCCTCATTCATAACGAGAGTCTGCTGGTTGGTGCTCTGCTCCCCAACGCTGGACCGCCGGAAGCTGGATTTTCCCGACCGTTTCAGGATGACGGGCTGGTGACGCCATCGGGATAATGCATGGCAATCGGGACGTTGTATCCGATCGCGCTGTGAGGTCGGTCTTCGTTGTCGTGTCTACCACTGCCCGGCAGGCGATTGCGAAGCAATCTGCCGAGAGGGGCCAAGCTTCCAACTTTTCACGGGCGTCGGCAAGGCTCATGAACCAGTGAGCGTTCAGGCATTCCGATCGAAGCTTGCTGTTGAAGGCCTCGATGAACCCGTTGTCCGTCGGCTTGCCTGGCCGTGAGAAGTCCAGCGTAACGTTGTTGGCGTAGGCCCAGTGAACCGCACCGGGTTTGCCGGAGGTTTCAACTCCTGAGTAGGATGAAGCCACAATGAGCAAGACAAAAAATAAGTATTCTCCTGAAGTCCGAGAGCGTGCGGTGCGGCTGGTGCTGGACAACCAGGGCCAGCACAGTTCGCGCTGGCAGGCGATCATGTCGATCTCCGCGAAGATCGGCTGTTCCGCGCACACGTTAAATGAGTGGGTCAAGAAGGCGGAAGTCGACAGCGGCAAGCGGGCGGGCGTCCCAACAGATGTCGCCGACAAGATGAAGGCTGTAGAGCGTCAACCTCCTTGGCCGCTACCGACAACCAAATTGGCCGGTTTTGACCGCTGCGTTCTTCGTTGATGTTACTGTGCGGTTTCCTCCTCGAGCTTGTCGCGGATGTTGTCGCTGGAGGCTGTCGGCGGAGCGGCCGCCTCGGGTGATTGTCGGGAGGCTGCAGCTCGCCGGCGGTAGCTGTCCCCATTCATCTCCAGGATGGTCGCGTGGTGGACCAGCCTATCGATCGCGGCAACGGTGACAGCCTGATCAGGAAAGACGCGGCCCCAAGCACTGAAGGGCTGATTGGCGGCGATCGCGAGGCTCTTGGTCTCGTAGCGCCGGGCGATGAGTTCGAAGAGCACGGAGCTCTCGGCCTGATCTTTCTGCGCGTAGGTGATGTCGTCGAGAATGATCAGGTCGAACGTGTCGCGCTTTGCCAGCGCAGCCTCGAGGGCGAGGTCGCGTCGCGCGGCCTGAAGCCGCTGCACCATATCAGTGGTGCGAGTGTAGAGGACCCGCCGCCCGGCTTCGACCAAGGCATGTCCGATGGCGCAGAGGACATGGGTCTTCCCAGCGCCGGAGTTACCGATGGCGATCAGGTTGGCACCGGTCTCGACCCAGCCCCCAGCGACGAGTGGCTCGATGCGGGCACTTGGGATGCCTGCCAGGGCCTTGAAGTCGAAGGTTGCGAGCGTCTTACACCTAGGCAGCGCAGACTCGCGCAGGTGGCGCTGGATGCGCCGTGGTCGGAGAGCTCGATTTCCGCCAGGGCAGCAAGAAAGCGGGGCGCGGGCCAGCCTTCGGCATTGGCACGCCCGGCCAGCGCGAGCCAGTGCCGCTGGATGCTGGGTAGGCGCAGCGCAGTGAGCATGGCGGGCAGCGCATGCACGTCGACGGGGCGCGGTCATGCCCGGCCCTCCAGCAGGGCGTCGAATCTGGCGAGCTCGGTCGGGGTGACAGGTGTGTCTTCCGGCAGTTCGCGCAGCAACGGTACCCGCTTCGGCTTCAGGGCCCGGGCCTCGGGCAAGAGACCCTCATCAAGGACGCCGGCAATCAGCCCCGCGAGATCGGGCTCGCAGGCTTCGTCATGAGCGAGCCACAGCAGGCCGCCCATCCGGCGACAGGCGTCCCTGCGGGGCAAGGCGGTGGAAAGCGCAGCCCAAGCGGCCTCGTACTCGCTGCGGGGAAACAGGCCATCGCGATAGACCGACCCTGCTAAGGCCTGCGGCTTGCGGCGCAGGGCGTGGATGACATGGCGGTCGTTCACACAATGGACACGCACGCCGTCCCGACGCCCGCGCTGCCTGGGGTGGGTGACGACCCGGGATGCGCCGAGGAATGCCTCGATCCGATCGTCGTAGACATGAACCCGCAGCCGCTTGCCGATGAGCTGGGAGGGCGCAGAATAGAAGACGGCATGCACCAGGAAGCCGCCGGTCTTCGTGACGCGGGCGACAACCTCGGTGAAGTCGGTTTCGCCAAAGGCGAACCTCCGGTTCGACGGTGCGCCGGGTGGGCAGTGGGCGCAGCGCGGCCATCTCAGTGCGCACAGTGGCCTCGCGCCGCCGGTTGCGGCGGGCGACCAGTTCGTCAACGAAACGCTTCCAGTCGTCGAGTTCGGCGAAGTCGCGGGAGCCGCGCAGGATCAGCGCTTGGTCGAGAGCGACCTTGAGATGATTGTTCTGAGCCTCAACGGCGCCGTTCTCGTGGGCCTCCCCGGGATTGTTGCGACTGGCCAGCATGCCGTAATGGGCGCAGAAGGCGTCATAGCGCCGGGTCACGTCCGCCGCGGCATTGGCATCGAGGTTGCGGTAAGTGGCCGAAAGGCTGTCAGTCCTGTGCTCCTGAGGCACGCCGCCGAGGGTCCAGAGCGCGTCCTGGAGGTTCTCAGCCAGCGCCGTGAAGCTCTCGCCGTCCAGGACCACGGCAGCATGTTCCCAGCCGCTGTAGGCCAAGACGACGTGGAAGAGCCGGTGCTCCAGCGGCACGCCATCGATGGTAACGCCAAGCCTGGTCGCATCCGTGAAGTCCGACAGCGCCATCCGGCCCGGCTCGGGCGCCTGGCGGAAAATTACATCGCGCTCGGGGCCGTGCAGGGCACGCCAGTCGCGAACGCGGCGCTCGAGGGTGCGGCGGACCCGGTCATCAGGGAAAGCGTCCGGATCGGCCATCTGTAGGTGGCGCAGGAGCGTCACGGCTTGAACGGCCGGTTCGCGCTCAAGGATCGGCAGCAGAAAAGGTTCCCAAACCGCCTCGAGCGGATCAGGCACGGTACGCCCGCGGGCGGGTTGGCGCTACGAAGGAAGGCGGGGATCCGCCTCGAGGCGGCGGGCAGTGCGTTCGCTGAACCCTGCGCGGGCGGCAGCGATACGCTGGCTATATTGAAGGCGGTCGGTCATGTAGACTCCCACTTGCTGGTCGGTGACGGGCTTGCCCGGCAAGGTCGGATCGCCGTTTGGTAGCAGAGACTTCGACCCTACCGGCCCGCAGCGGCCAGCACCCCCGCAATCCCCCGTGAAGAGAACCGCGCCGCCGCCGCCAGCCTTCGGTCGGGCTACGCCCTCCCTACGGCTGGCGGCGGCGGCCAACTTGCCTGACGGTGCCGGTCAAGATGGTTGTCGCCCACCACGCCAAAGAATGTCGGCCCCTGGGTCGGCCTGACACCCTCGCGCACCCAGTCCGGCGAGCGTGATGTCTCTGGCGGCATAACGAAGGCTGGAGACGTGAATCTCCGACGTGCCCTCTGCCAGGCCGCAACGGTCATGCTGAATAGAGGTCGAGGCAACCCGCT
>NZ_JAUOQN010000128.1:0-3243 GCF_030547555.1 Salipiger sp. 1_MG-2023
ACGGCATCAAGCCATCAACACAAGATCAGGCCGCCGCTTGATGACCGCCCAAACACCAGATTTGACAATAGCTCGTGAAATGAAGCTATAGGTCTCCGGTGAAACCGGGACGATTCAGTACGGGGTTCCTCCGAAGTTGCGGAGAACTATTACTTTTACTTTAGCTCAGACCCACCTGGTCGGCTCTCGGCACAGAGCTGTTATCGAACGGATGCCCGTCAGTAGGATGCTTCCGACCGGACAGAGTCACGGCAGCAGATCTACCGGATCGATTCCGCGCTTGTCGGCACTGGCACGAACGGCCGCACGAAGGGTTTCGCTCCGCTTGAGCAAACGTCTGAACCGATCCTCTTCCAGAACAAGCAGCGTCGTCGGTGCGATGGCGCGGACATCGGCCCGGCGCGCCTTGTCCGTCAAGATGGCCATCTGGCCGAACATCTCCCCGCGCCCCAAGCGCCATTTCTGGCCCGCGCTTTCCAGTTCGACCGCGCCAGACGCGATGAAAAAGACACTTTTGGCAGGGGTCGCCTTGCGAAGAAGCACCTCGCCACCATCGGCGTAGCGTGTCGCGAGCGCCCGCCCCATGCTCTTCATGTCACTTTCCTCGAGATCGGCGAAGAGCGGGAACTGTCGGACGAACGCCACCCGCTGGACCGCGACGTCCAGAGTGGGACGTTCCTCAGCCGTCACCCGGCGCGTTGCCAGCTCCTGCATGAGCGCTGTGTAGACCTCGGTGCCGATCAGGCCGTCTTCACGCATGGCCACATACTCTCGCTCCTCCATCCGCAGCGCAGTGCGGCGGATGAAGCGCCGTTCGATTTCCTCCGCATATCCGGGATATTGCAGCCTTAGACCGTCCAGCGCAGTCTCGATTGCCTCGATCCGCCGGGCCAGCAATTCGTGCAGCAATTCTGCAACCCGTCTGCCGTGAATACGCCGGATGCGGCCGTCGATGAAGGCCCCCAGATCACGCAGGATCAGGCGTTGCGACAACAGCAGTTCGAACCGGTCGGCCGTCATACGCGCGAGCGGGGCTGAAAAACCCAGTCGCCCATGCAGCAAAACCGCGCCGCGAAACGCCGATCCGTAGGAGACGCTTCGCCGGGCCGCGCGTTGATATCCGCTACGGCCCTGCGTGCGCGCCCCTTCGATCAGCCGGTCGGCGTTAGACAGGACAAGTTCCGCCATTCGGGCCGAGATGGTCCGTTCGCGCACCCGTTCAAGGATCGTATCACGCTCGTGGCCAGCCAAGGCGATCAGGCCCAGAGCGATGCGATCGCGCTCCAGGATATCGGCGCTCGCTTCGGCCTCCTTGACCGCCGCGTCCAGACGTTTGCCGAACCGCTTCGCTTCCGTCCGCACGGTCTCGCGGTTGAGGTCGTAGTTCTCGGTGGTCCGCGCGACATCTTCACGGACAGTCTGCAAGGCAACTGCAACGACCTGCCTGGAGAGTGCCTCGTCAATCGGAGACAACCGGTCGAGGCCGAGTCGGCCGATGACCCAGCGCAGCGTGGTGCCTTGAACCACGAGAGTGAAGAGTGTGAACCCCGTGGCGAGGATGCCGACGAGGCGCTGGATATCGGCCGGCACATGGACGCTTTCCGTGACCGCCAGAGCCAAGGCGAGCGTCACCGCCCCCCTGAGGCCACCCCATAGGATCGCCACCCTGTAGGGTCGCTCGACGGCCGGAGAAAGCTTCAGCGCCGTCAGAACCGGCATGAGGCCGAACAAGATGGCCATTCGCGCGACAACGGCTGCAAGGATCACGACGCCGATCAAGACAAGGTCTGCGAGCCGGACCTCTTCAAGCAGCCTTGGGATCAACAGCGCGGCGAGAATGAAGATGAGTGCGCCGGCCCAATGGGCCAGCACGCCCCATAATTCGCGAAGGTTCGCCCATGATTGGGGCGGGAGACGCCCGGGAGCCGTCAGGTTGAGAGTCAAGCCGGCAGTCACTACCGCGATCACGCCCGACGCTCCGACGCTCTGCTCCGCCACGATGTAGGCCAGGTAGGGCAACGCCACAGAGATCGAGACCTGTGCCAATTCGTGACGGCTGAACAGTGCCATCACCCAGACGGCGATCCGTGCGGCCAGCCAGCCGGTCACCGCACCGCCAGCGACGAGGACCGGAAACCGCGCCAGGGCATCAGCCAAATTCGGGTCTGGGAGGCCCAGCATTACGAAGGCCATGAACAGGCCGAACAGGGCGATGGCCGCCGCATCGTTCAGAAGGCTCTCGCCCTCGATGATACGCGCCAGGCGCCGCGGTGCCGAGATGGAGCGGAATATCGAAACCACCGCCGAGGGGTCGGTGGTTGACACGATGGAGCCCACCAAGAGGCACGCCGCCAAAGGAATCGTGCTGGCCCAGGAAAGGGCGTAGCCTACGGAAATCGTGGCCACGAAGACGGCAAGGATTGCGAGAACCAGGATGGGGACCCAATCGTCCAGCATTCGCCGCAAGTTCATCCCCAATGTCGCCTGAAACAGGAGCGTCGGCAGAAAGACGTAGAGGAATACGTTGGAGCGGATCGGCAGCTCGAGGATCGCCTCGGCGACCGGGTTTAGCGCGTCCGTCAGTTCCGTTCTCAAAAAGAAGGTCGCGCCGATCCCGATCAGTATACCAAGGACCGCAAGGATCACGCTGTAAGGCAGCCGCAGGCGCGCAGCGAAAGGTTCGGCGGCACCGATGACCAGAAAGAGCGATGCAATGACTGTGGTGACGAGAATGATGTCCATGCACCGGGAATACCAGAAATTTCCCCGGACGCATCCGCGTTATCGGCGCGATCGGCCGAGGCTGTGCGGAAACTGAAGGCTGAAGGCTGGAGACCGTGGGGCGGCGGGTTTGTCGGGTACGTTCTCTCTGACATTGCAAATATTGTTTGATTGGCCGCCTCAGCCCGGGATCGCGACTATCAGGCCGCTGATGCGACCGGTGCGAACGGGTCAGCCGGAAGGCCCAATCGCAGCAATTTAGGCATAAGGGGGCTGCGATCATAAAGGGCGCGGAGATTGTTCCGAAAGAGCTGCACTCGGGTCAGTGGCGATATCGCCGACCTTCGGGCCGATTCCGCCGAAACACCTTGAGGCGCGTCTGGCTCAAATGACTCGTCGTCGGCCGCGCAGGGCGCTGTTGCACAAATCAGCTGATGACCGCAGTTCCCCTCTTATCTTTCCCGGTAGGACGTCCCCGTTCGCGGAACGTCTCCCCGGAGCGCCTGCAATGTGGGATGTCTG
>NZ_JAUOQN010000129.1:0-3113 GCF_030547555.1 Salipiger sp. 1_MG-2023
TCACACCCGGCCGCGCGCTGCGCTACGCCGGGGGCTCCGCGCGCGGCCTCCTACACCAAGCGTTGGGACACTACCCGCGCGCTTCCGCCCGCGACGTTTGGCAACATGGGTGGCCCAAGTCCGAAGCGGGTTGCCTCGACCTCTATTCAGCATGACCGTTGCGGCCTGGCAGAGGGCACGTCGGAGATTCACGTCTCCAGCTTTCGTTACGCCGCCAGAGACATCACGCTCGCCGGACTGGGTGCGCGAGGGTGTCAGGCCGACCCAGGGGCCGACATTCTTTGACGAATGGAAGCGTGTCGGGTCGTCGACGGCGGAGCGATAAGTGAGTGCCACGACCGCACCCACACCAGGCATGGTCATCAGACGCTGGCAGACAGGGTCTTCGGAGGCCATCTGCCTGACCCTCGTCTCCAGTCTGGCCAGTTCCAGGCGAAGGGCCGCTCGAACGCGCAGCATGGGTTCCGCTGCGGCGTCGAGCATCGTGTTGCCTGCCACCAATTCCCGGATCCGCCCTTCGAACCTGCCTCGCGAGATAGCACCAACCTTCAGGCCGAAGTTCCGCAGGAGGCCTCGCAACGACATCTCCAGAGCAATCATGCTGTTCTGAATGGATTTCCGAGCTGCACGGATTGCACGGACTTCCTGAGCCGAGACCGACTTGCAGTGGACCGGTCGGAACCAGCCGAGATGTAACAGCCGCGCGATCCCTTCGGCATCCCGGCGATCCGTCTTGATCGGCATCGCCTTCAAGGCGCCCTTCACCAAACACGCCGATCGCGCTCTGAGGAAGCTGATCACGCTACTGCTTGATCTGGTTGGGATGGAGGGCCAGTTCGATCAGGATCTTCTCGCCCTTGATCGCGGCCACCGCCACTTTCGCCTTGAATGCCGGGCTGTAGTCCAACGTGATCGTTATGCCATGGTCTTTTCCTCGCTCGCAGCATCATGCTGCTGTTGCGCGGAAAATCCACCTATCCCGGCTGTTCAGATTTCCAGAACCACCTCCGACCTTGTCCAAATTCGGTGCCGTTCCCTACCTTTCAGTGCACTTTGAACAGGTTTTTGCTGGGACAGAGTTTTTTTCGGAGACAGGCAGAATCGCCTTGTAACCCCCATGTTTCCTTGGCTATACGCGTCGACGGAGACGTGGCCGAGTGGTCGAAGGCGCTCCCCTGCTAAGGGAGTAGGCCCGGAAGGGTCTCGAGGGTTCGAATCCCTTCGTCTCCGCCATTTGCCTTTGATTTTAAACGGTAAATTGGCCTTAAGTAGTTCATACCCACCAAGCTACCCTCCATATTGAAAATGCTTGGACGCAACAGGTTGCGACACCTTCGCTGCGGCTCGGCTTTCCTGCGTTCAGGAAAGACCTGCTAAGGAATGCCAAGGGGACACCCCTGTTTCCCGGCTGGATTTCGCACACGCAGGAAGTTGCCCGGTTTCCGGCCTTTGGATGTCAGAGCTTTTGACCGCCCCCCCGGTTCAAAATGTTGAACTGCGGACGCGCGTAATCGACGGGACGTTCGGTTTTCAGCGGCTTGGATGTCTAGTTTAGACGACCCCCCCCCGATAAAATGCGTGGGGGTCGTCACCGGCAAACCTGACGGCCTGGTGCATCTGCAACGTGAACAGTGGCGCGATACTGGTACGGGTCAGCCTTGCCGTTCTGCTCGCCAGCGCGCCCAACCACCCTGAATTTACCCTGCTGACAGACTGACAATACCTGACAAAAGGGGCTTATGTCAGGTATTGTCAGGTCGTCGGGTGGTCATGCCGCCGCCCGTGTCTTCGGGTTGACCAGATAGATAACCCTTGGCTTGCCGCCTGTTTCCTCGCGAGAGCGCATGACCCAGTCGGCCTGTTCCAGCACGTCAAGCGCCGCTTGCACCGCCTTGGCCAGTTGCAGCCCCGACAGGCCCCGGCGCTGGATGTCGCGTGCGGTGAAGCTCTGCCAGCCCTCGGACCGGATGACATCGGCAATGCGCCGGGCGTTGCGGATGTCGTCGGGCGGGGATGCCGTGCCATAGGCCCGAAAAGCGTGAAGCCGCAGGTGCCCGCCGACCAGATGACAGGCGCGCGATAGGTGGTCTGCGCCGATCTTGTCAGGATAGGGCGCGCCCGCCGATGCCGCCCAGTCCAGATGCGCCAGCACCCCGGCCACGCGCACCGCCAGCCCCGGCATCTTGCCGATATGCCCCTTGAACAAGCCAGTGGCCTCAGCCTCCCAAGCCCGACATTGCTGGCGAAAGTCCTGCAAGGCATCTGCCGCGTCGTCGGTGAAGGCGATATAGAACGGGCGATTGTTCCCGGTTTCATCCCGCGCTGCCCCAAGGCTGCGCAATTGTTCCAGCGCCGCCCGCACCATCGCCGTGTCGATCTGCGCGTTAGGCCGCGACAGGGCAACAGGGTCGGGGAACACGGTCAGGAAGCGGGCAAGCAAGCCGTCGTCGTCGGTGTTCACCAGCAGCCGCGCCAGCTTGTCGGGTTGCGTGCCGCCCAGCACCGCGACGGTCAGGTGGTCCACGATGATCGGTTCGGGCGAGGATTTGCGGTCCACCGGGTAGGATCTGCCGCCATAGGCTTCAAGCCAGAACGGACGGTCGCCCCCGCCGCTGTAACGGTCCATGCTCGCCAGCCAGCCCGACAGTTCATCGCGCGACAGCAGCAGCCCGCGCCACGTCTGCGCCAGCAGCTCGGCCACCTTTTCCGTGGTCGCGTCGGTGATGGTCAGCCGCTCGCGCACGGGCGGTGCGCCCGCGTCGGCCCCCTGCGGCTTGGCGGGCGGCTCTTGCCCATCGGCCAGCGCGCGCTTGGCCTCGGCCTTCCATTGCGCCAGTGCAAGCGATGCGATTTCGTCTTTGTCCTTCCACGCTTGCCGCGCTGACTGATACTCCTGCGACAGCGCGCGTTCGATGTCCTTTACCGGATCGGCCACGGCATCCAGCGCCGGGGATTTGCCCGCCGAAGGGTCGCCCACCAGCATGGCCCAGAGCACGGGCGGTTCGCGCCAGCCGTTCCAGGGCGAGAACCAGCGGGAATGGTAGTGTCCCAACGCTTGGTGTAGGAGGCCGCGCGCGGAGCCCCCGGCGTAGCGCAGCGCGCGGCCGGGTGTG